>NZ_JBEOXI010000828.1:0-1437 GCF_040296465.1 Streptomyces sp. NPDC002130 | reverse complement strand
GCCAAACGGCACCGCCTCGAAGATGCCGCCCCCAACAGCCGCTCCGCCCGAGCCGCTCTACGCAGCGCCTCCGAACTGACCGTGCTCCTCGCCGGCTCCCAACTCGGCATCACCGTATGTACCCTCGCGCTCGGTGCAATCACCAAACCCGCTGTCCATCACTGGCTTACCCCTGCCTTCTCGAGTTGGGGCATGCCGCTCTGGATCGCGGACGTCGCCGGTTTCGTTCTCGCATTGATCATCGTGACTTTCCTGCATCTGGTCGTCGGCGAAATGGCACCGAAATCCTGGGCGATCGCCCACCCCGAGAAATCAGCCACACTGCTCGCCATCCCGATGCGCGGATTCATGTGGCTCACCCGACCTCTACTGCAATCGCTGAACTCGATGGCCAACTGGTTCCTCGTCAAAGTCGGTGTGCAACCGGTCGATCACGTCGGCAGCGGCCAGGACCCCGACGCCTTGCGGCACCTGGTCGAACACTCCACCAACGTCGGAGCCCTCGACGCCGGATACTCCGCGCAACTTTCCGGCGCCCTCGACATGCAGACCTTGACCGTCCGCGATCTACTTCGGAGCAGCAAAGCTCCGACCTCCGTAACCAGCTCCGCGACCATGGACCAGGTGCGGGCGATCTCGAAACAATCGGGACACCTACGAATCCTCGTTCGCGACAACGGTGTTCCCCTTGGGATCGTGCACGTCCGCGACACCCTGCTCCAACCCGACCACACCCACGCCGAATCCATCATGCGACCGGAATTCACCCTTGCGTCCGACACCCCCGTCCACCTCGCACTCGCGGCGATGCGGGAAAGTCGCAATCACCTGGCCGTGGTCACCGACGAACGAACGACGGTCGGCATCATCACCCTCTCCGATGTTCTCTCACGACTGTTCCCCCGCCCTGAACCGGCGATCTGACACCGCATAAGGACAGCCTTTCGCACGGATAGCGCTATCCGTACAGCAATTGTTCGGGAAAGCTCGCGATCAGATCTCAGATCTCCCCGTCCCAGGCATCGATACCCTCGTGCGTATCCGGAGTTGGAATGCCATGCCCGAGCCCCCGTGCCCTCATTTCCTCGTTCACGAAATAGAACCGTGCTTTCTCACGCGGAGTCAGGCGATCACACCGGCGATACAACGAGCGGTACTCCTTGACGAGCTCGCCGCTCGCCATACGGTAAACCGACAGCGGCACCGGCTCACCCGACATCTGATCGCATCCTCGGACTGCATGATCTGCCGCCCCGCGCTCGTCGCGACTTCGTCACTGGGCGTGCCGCCTTCGGTCAGCTTCGCTCATGCCACCCCACGTTCCATACAGCTCACCCGCACCGAGGGCGTACTCGCGGCACTGACCGAGCACAGGACAGGTCTGCCGCGCTGCGCAAGGGCGAGGTGTCCTTCGTCGCCGGGTCTCCGTCCCTGACG
>NZ_JBEOXI010000827.1:0-1439 GCF_040296465.1 Streptomyces sp. NPDC002130 | reverse complement strand
AGGTCGATCGCTGATGCAGATTGCAACCGACAATGCTGTGCCGGGGATCGATGGAGACTGTGGAGGGGAAACGGCCTGTGGCACCTGCCATGTGTCGGAAACGGCGGTGTACGAGATGCTGCAGCGGGCAGATTCGGTGGGGGTGTTCCAAGTGGAATCACGTGCGCAGATGGCGACACTGCCGCGTCTGAAGCCTCGAAACTTCTACGACCTGGTGGTCGAGGTCGCGCTCATCCGTCCGGGGCCGATTCAAGGCGGATCAGTGCATCCGTACATTCGTCGGCGCAACAAACTCGAACCTGTGTCCTACGACCATCCGTCGCTCGAGAAGGCACTCGAACGCACGTTGGGGGTTCCGCTGTTCCAGGAACAGTTGATGCAGATGGCCGTCGACGTTGCGGGCTTCACGCCGTCCGAGGCCGATCAATTGCGTCGGGCAATGGGATCGAAACGCTCCACCGAGAAGATGGAACAACTGCGCGCGAGGTTCTATCAGGGCATGCGAGACCTACACGGCATCGGCGACGAGGTTGCCGACCGGATCTACGAAAAGCTGTATGCGTTTGCAAATTTCGGTTTCCCGGAAAGCCATTCACAGAGTTTTGCCGCGCTGGTCTTCTACTCCTCGTGGTTCAAACTTCATCATCCCGCTGCGTTCTGTGCCGGACTTCTGCGCGCGCAGCCCATGGGTTTCTACTCGCCGCAGTCCTTGGTTGCCGATGCGCGCCGGCACGGAGTGCAGGTACACGGTGCAGACATCAATGTCAGCCTTGCGCACGCCACCGTCGAGGCAAGTGGATTCGAGGTTCGGCTGGGATTGGGGGAGGTGCGCAACATCGGCGATGCACTGGCCGAGAAGATCGTCGAACAGCGCGACCTCGGTGGACCGTTCACGTCGTTTCTCGATCTGACCGGCCGGGTGGAACTGACTACCGCACAGGCTGAATCGTTGGCGACCGCCGGTGCGCTCGCCAGCTTCGGCATCTCGCGTAGAGAAGCGCCTCGACGCCCTCCTCCTCCAATTTCAGTGCAGCGGAGGCGATGAGGAACTCCATCGCGGGACGGAATCCTTCGGAGCGTCGCCTCATGAAGTCGAGTGTCCACCCGACGACTTTGCCGTCGCGGTACACCGGTAGCCATGACGTGACACCGTGCACGGTGCGATCCTCGTCGACGGCAATCAGGCACCGCACTTGTTCGTCGTCGACCTCGTCGAGTCCCCCGAGGGTGAATCCCATCTCGGGCATCCCCTTGTCCGCTACCCATTCTTCCGAGATCGCGACGATCTGATCCTTGATCGCGAGAGGTGCATGAGGGAAGGAAATCCACTCGGCGGAGATACCGGACTTCTTCGCCCGGTTCAGTGCGGTGCGCACGTCCTGGAACCGCTTGCCAGTGAACGCGATTCCGCCCAGATCGAGGACCGTTTCCTCGGCGAC
>NZ_JBEOXI010000826.1:0-1444 GCF_040296465.1 Streptomyces sp. NPDC002130 | reverse complement strand
GCTTCTTGGCCGACGAACCCCACCACCTCCTCGTGCAGGCGGGTGTCCTCGATGAGAGGGAGTGCTTCGGCGAGCGTTGCGGACATGGCCCGCTCTCCCTCCGGTAACACGAGATGCATGAAGTTGATGACGTGGGTGACCATCGGTTCGTTCGGCACGTAGTGCAGTGGTACACCGTCCCAGTCGAATTCGACGTCGCGGGCAGCGATCGCGTGTGCCTCGTCGGTGTAGCGGCGGGCGCCGGACGGTGCGACGACGGGTGTGCCTCGGAAGGCGTTGATGCCGAGCATTATCGGCTCCTCACGGTTTCTCGAGCAGTGGCGAGTGCTGTGGGCGAGACGGGTTCTACGTGCGAATAGTGAGCGAGGTCGGCCCGCTTGGTCCTGGCACGGAAGGATCGGTTGAATCCGGGATAGAAGGTGTAGTTGCGGCCACCGTCGACGAGGTAGTAACTACTGCACCCGCCTGCGTTCCACACACTGGTGGTGAGTCGGCGATCGGTCGCGCGCACGAACTCGCGCTGCACCTCGGCGCGGACGTCGATGCTGCCGATACCGCGTTGGTCCATTTGAAGAATGCAACTCACGATGTACTCGACCTGCGCTTCGATCGTGACGACCTGTGAGGTGTAGACCACCGAATTGGGGCCGAGAATCATGAAGAAGTTCGGAAACCCGCTGATGGTGGTACCGAGGAAGGCCTCGGCGCTGCCGTTCCACGTTTGCGCGAGGCTGCGGCCGTCCTTGCCTCGGATGATGTCGAACGACGGGTTGTCTCCCATGCGAAAGCCGGTACCCATGACTATGGTGTCGACTTCGCGGAAAGTGCCGTCCGCGGTGAGTACTCCCCGCTCCTGTACCTCGACGATTCCGTCCGTCACGACCTCCACATTGGATGACGCCAGCGCAGGATAGTAGGTGTTCGAGAACGTCGGACGCTTGCATCCGAATGCGTAGTGGGGGAGCAGCTTTGCGCGAAGTTCGCGGTCGCGTACCTGCCGGCGAAGGTGAGCTCGGCCGAGCGCGGCCAAGCCTTCGAGCAGTGACGGCTTGTACACGAATCCGGGTACCAGGGCTTCTTGAAGGAGGTCGAGCCCCTTGCGTGCGAGTCGTTGGACGAGCGGTACCCGCTCGAAGAGGGTGCTCGGCCAGCCGGTCATCGGCTGATCCGGGTGCGGCAGAATCCACGTCGGTGTCCGCTGGAACACGGTCAACGTGTCTGCGAGTGGTTGCAGTCTGGGGATGATCTGCACCGCTGAGGCGCCGGTGCCGACGACTGCGATCCGTTCGCCGCGAAGGTCGTGATCGTGGTTCCAGGCGGCGGTGTGGAACATCTGACCACGGAACGATTCGAGTCCGGGGAGGTCAGGAGTGGCCGGGGCGCTGAACGGGCCGGTGGCCGCAACGAGGAACTGTGCTTCCCACACGGTTTCCGAGGTGTGTAC
>NZ_JBEOXI010000825.1:0-1446 GCF_040296465.1 Streptomyces sp. NPDC002130 | reverse complement strand
GGGCACGAGCCGGACCGCCTCACCCGTGGCGGGTGATCCCTGTGCGGCGCGGGCTCATGCTGTTGCTCTTTCTACGATCATGTCGACGACGGTTTCGATGTTGACCGGCGTGAGGTTCCAGGCGTCGAGTCCGACGTGCAGGGAGCGGGGGCCGGTCCACTGCTCGGTGCAGTGCAGATGGCCGTGTGCGAGGAAGTCGATGCCGTTATCGTGCAGTCGCACTTCCGGGAACCGTTCGATCTGGCCGCGATCGCCGTCTCCGAAGTATGGAAAGTGGGACAGCCAGAGTCGGTGCCCGGCCGCGCGTCGGTAGGCGAACGGCTGGATCGACGCGAACACTTCTCCGAAGATCCCTTGCCGCGTGTAGGCCTTCCGGTGCATCGGGTGCACGGAATCGTGGTTCCCTGCAACGAGATGCATTGTGAAGAACGGGGTGAACTGTTGCAGTTGGTCGAGTGCTGACCGTTCGGACCCGGAGCCGCCGCTGGAGAGGTCACCGCAAATCCACAGGTGATCGTTTCGGTTGAGTGTGTTGGCGATGTTCGACAGGATTGTTCGGTCGTGCTCGTCGATGCTGTCGAAGCCGCGGAGTTTCGCGACCTTCGGATGTGCGAGGTGCAGGTCTGCGGTGAGCCAGATGTTGCTCATCGATAGGTGCTCCTTTACCGGTAGTGGGTGTGTTGGTCAGTCCCACCAGTCGGCGGGGTCGATGTGTCCGAACCATTCAGCGGTCACTACTCGGCGAAGGGTTCGGCGGATGCGACCCCGCCACTGGCTCAACGTGTACCGGAGTCGGTCACGCGTCGGCATCCTGGTTGCTTTCGGGTCCGAGCGCGGTCAGCCAACCGATGAGGATGTTGAACAGTCGAGGGTTCGGGAGGACTGTCGAGACGACGAATACGATGGCGAACACTGCCAGGATCGAGTTGCAGACCGATGCGGCGATGATGAAGAGATCGAAGAGTATCCCGATCATTCGGCTTCCGGCCTCACTCGCGCTTCGATATTCACCTTGCGAACGAACAAAGTGAGCGTCACTTTCGCGACATCATGTCCGGGTACTTCAACGGAATCGACGGTGATGGACTGATCCACCGGGATCCGAAGGTGGCGGCCGTTGAGCAGGACCGTATTCGGCTTGACGATGCCGAGCGCGTTGACGGCGTCGAGTTCGTCCTGGTCGCGGACATATTCAATCAACTCGAGGTCGACGGTGCCGTATTGAGTACTCATGATGCTTCTTTCGAGGGTCGGAGTCCGGCGAGGATCGCGTTGACTATTTCTGCGAAACGGTCAGTGAAGGTGAAGCCGCTGCCTGGGGCGACGAGGAACCCGATCAGCGCCGCGCAGATGCCGTTCCCGGCAAGCCGCGCGGCGGGAGTGTTGACGAGCTGGCCGGCGTCGACTGCATCGCAGATGCGTTCAGTGACAAGGTTGGTCCACGAT
>NZ_JBEOXI010000824.1:0-1447 GCF_040296465.1 Streptomyces sp. NPDC002130 | reverse complement strand
CGAGAACGTGATCGAGCAGCAGCGCCGAAACACCGCCGTGTACATGGCCGGGAGGTCCCTGGTACGGCAGCGTCAACGTGACCACTCCCTGCACCGACCCGTCAGCGAGCCCTTCCAGAACGAGCGGCGGCGCAATGGCATTCTCGGGGCCGGTCACCGGATCGTGACGAGTCACGCCCTCACCGTTCCACATGTCGATCAAACGCTCAGCCACTTCGGGTGAGTGCTGCTCTAGGTGCTCGGCAATGCTGTTGAGTTCCTCCGCAACCCGGTCCAGGTTGGCGTTTCCGCGGTCGGTCCGCAGCATCGCGTCGACAACGCGTCGGGCTGCTGCCGTGGCCCGGTCGACCGGGGCGTCTTGCGGCGGCGACGTCAGAATCGTGCCGCCCGGGTGTGTGGCTGCCGTGGGGTGTGTACCGAGGTCCATCAGTTGATCTCCATTGTTGCGTGTGTGAGAACCGGGGAGTTCTCGCGCTCGGGGCAGGTCGCCGCCAACGTCAACGTGTTGCCGTCCTGCCATACCGAGGTGGTGATGGATTCGCCGGGGAACAGAGAACCGGCAAACCGCACCGAGTAGTTCTTCACCCTCGTCGGATCTCCGTCGAGGATTCCGTCCACCACTGCCTTGCAGACGATGCCGTACGACGCCAGGCCGTGCAGAATCGGAGCGTCGAAGCCCGCCATCTTCGCGAAGGCAGGATCGGCGTGCAGCGGGTTCATGTCTCCACTGAGTCGGTACACCAGCGCCTGTGAGGGACTCGTGCTCGACGTCAGTACCTTGTCGGGCGCTCGATCAGGCACCCCGGCAACAACTTCGGGACCGGCACTGCCGCCGAAGCCACCTTCGCCGCGCGCCCAGATCTGCATTCCGGTGGTCCACAACGGGTTCCCGTCAAGGTCGTGCGCCGCGGTCTCGAGAACGATCACAGCTGCCTTACCCTTGTCCCAGACATCGGCGACCCGAGAGGAAATACGGGCAGCACCCGTCGACGGGATGGGCGCGTGAAGTGCCAGCGACTGCCCACCGTGCAGGATCTTTCGCAGATCGATGTCGATTCCCGGCATACTCATCGACGGTGCCGGCAATACACCCGCCGAAACTCCCTGGCCTGCAACCATTGCAAACGTCGGGAGTACCTTCAGCCCCTTTTCGTACACCCAGGTCAGTTCGGCGGGATCCAGAGCATTCGCTCCTGCCCCGAGTCCCAATTGGTAGAGCATGACGTCGCGGTCGGTCCACGACGCTTCGCGCACTGTCGGTTCGGCGGACAACGCCACCTCGAGATCGATAGCCATCAGTTCTCCAAAGTTCCGGCTCGGTAGACCGTCACGACGCACGCGCCGCCCAGTCCGAGGTTGTGCTGCAAGCCAATACGAGCGCCTTCTGGCCATCTCCGTCGCCGTCGTCCAGGGCATGCTCGCCGGCATCGGCGTACCGCTGATGTTC
>NZ_JBEOXI010000823.1:0-1447 GCF_040296465.1 Streptomyces sp. NPDC002130 | reverse complement strand
GTCGACGCGACGTTCGACCTCGGAAAAACCGGGAAGATCTGCCTGCCCGTGCAGACGAGCGACGGGAAGAAGACGTTCTGGCAGCAGGGCCCTCCCGGCTTCTCGAACTTCGTCATGCCGACGCCGACGACAAAAACCCTGTTACTCATTGCCACTCCTGAAGAGAACGGTATCTGTGTGTGACACGCTGTCCCACCAAAGTATGTGAGACATCTTGTCCAGTCAATGGCGGGGTGAGTATCGTTCGATTTATGACAAAAACAGCCGAGTCGGCGCAGCCCGACGGGCGCAGCACTCGCTGGAACGATCACAAGGAGCAGCGCAAAGCGCGGATCCTCGACGCAGCACTCGATGCAGTCAACGAAGGCGGCGCCGACGTCGGCGTCCAGCAGATCGCCGAGCGCGCCGACGTCCCCCGTTCCGTTGTCTACCGAATCTTCAAGGATCGAGCCGACCTCGACGAGCAGCTGCGAGTCCGCATCCTCGAGATGATGATGACCGACCTGACACCCACTCTCACGCCGCAGGGCACGGTCGGCGAGGCCATCTCACGGGCAGTCGAGACCTACCTCCAATGGATTGTGAAATATCCACGACTGCACCACTTTTTAGGCAAGGGCTCGCCGAGCACGCGGGCCACCGGTTCGAAAGTGGTGACCGGAACCAAGACGGCCATCGCCGTCCAGTTGGGAAACCTCTTGGGCGCGATCCTCACCAGCCGTGGCAAACCGTCGAAGATGGCGGAGCCCTTGGCTTTCGGCGTGATCGGATTGGTCGACGTCAGCGTAAACCGTTGGCTCAGCCAGCCGGGTTCCGATGTGACCAGTGCGGAATTGGCCGAGTTCCTCGAGCGTTCCATCTGGCAGGTTCTGGACGGCAATCTCCGGAGCATCGGCGTCGACATAACTCTGTCGACTCCGATCGCCGACCTGTGACCGTCACCGAACTACCCTGGGCACTCGACGGATGCAGCCTTCAACTGATCCACGTTCCATCACTCGCCCTCCACGCGCTGGGTGAAGATAACGCGGCTCTCGCAATGGAACTCGCGCCGAACCTCCTGACCCCGTATCTCCTCGGCGAAGAATGCCAGGGCTTGTGGCGCTACCGGAGCAAGCAGATAGCAGAGAATCCCCTCGACAGCGCGTGGATCACCCGCATCGCCGTCGATGCCCGCACCTCGGCGCCGGTGGGGTTGGCCGGATTTCACGGCCGCCCCGATGCGCGCGGGATGGTGGAGATCGGATATCGCATCGACCCGGCGTTCCGGCGCCAGGGACACGCTCGAACTGCTCTCGAGATACTTCTGGACATCGCCAGTCGCGAATCCGAAGTACACGTCGTTCGAGCGACCGTCAGCCCGGACAATGCTGCGTCTCGAAACCTGATCAGCCAGTACGGTTTCAACGAAGTCGGTACCTGCTGAAGGACGAATCCCGCCCCTGGC
>NZ_JBEOXI010000822.1:0-1449 GCF_040296465.1 Streptomyces sp. NPDC002130 | reverse complement strand
GGGTGCCACCGGCTGCCGTCAGGCGGCAGCGGCCCCCGCGGGCGGTCCCCGGGTGGTGATCGCGTGGACGAGAAGGAGTCGGTGCGGCGTGCGGTCCTTCGAGTCGTCGATGGGGACGACGCCGATCTCTTCGGCCAGGCGTAGCCGGTCGGGGTGGCGGTCGACGATCATCACCTTGCTCGCTCCCTGGATCATCGCCGAATACGCGGCCATCAAACCGACTGGGCCAGCGCCGTAGACCACCATCGAATCGCCGGGTTGCATGTCGGCCAGGCGGGTGCAATGCCATCCGGTGGGAAAGATGTCCGACAGCATCACGTAGTCGGTTTCCTTGTCCTGGGCATCCTCGGGCAGTCGCAGACAGTTGAAGTCGCCGAACGGCACTCGCAGATATTCCGCCTGTCCGCCCCAGAACGGGCCCATCCCCGCGAAACCGAATGCAGCGCCGGCCATCTTCGGATCGGGGTGCACCGTCAGGCAGAATGCGGTCAACCCTTCCTCGCAGTTTCGGCAGAAGCCGCAGCCGATGTTGAACGGCAAGCACACTCGATCCCCTGGCGATACTTTGACCACTGCATTGCCGACTTCGGCGCACAGATCTCGGGTGAAGCGGTACGTACTGACGGTGAAGTCGGTGAAGTGTTCGCGCCCCTGATCGACAGCTTCATCAGCAACTCCTCGAGTACGCCGCGCCTCACCATGCTGGAACGAGAATTGAGGTACCCCGCCGAAATTGCGGGTAAACCTGAAGTTACCTGCCAGGTGTCCGGTCTTTTCGCCGGGAGCGCCAGTCCGCGAGCATGCGCGGCATTTCCGCGGCCATGAAGTCGAAGAAGTCGCGCAGATCTGCCATACGATCGCCGGCCGTCGTTCCTTCACCGAGGACCCGAATGCCCTCGTCCGCCACTGCCGAGACCTGGTAGAGCGAGGACTGTTTCGTGACAAACGCGTCGGCCCACATGTCGACGCTGACGCAGTAGTGCTGACGCCTCGATCCGGGGACGGCCACACGCTCGATCAACCCGACTTGCTGGAGGTATCTGACGGCACCGGAAATGGCGGCGGGGCTCACGCCCAACCGAGATCCGAGATCTCCTGGCGTGGACGAGGGCGTCTCGCTGGTCATCAATGCGGCCCAGACGCGGGCGGGCATCGGCGGAAAACCCATGTCGCTCAGTACGAGTGAGAGTCGCTCGACATAATGGCGGCTCTCGTCCGGTGCAACGGTATGGCTGGTGTCGGTCATCGGAACCCTTCGATCTTTCCTCTTTTTCTATCTTCACACATTTGTGAAATCGGCGTACGGTCAAATTCATGGGTGCGGCAATTTCAGTGAAAAGCCTCGTCAAGACCTTCGGTCCTCGTGAAGCAGCTCCTCGACCAGATGGAGCTCAAGTACGTCGTCGACGACGAGGGAGACCTCGCGGCGCCGTGGGAGCAGTTCCGCAC
>NZ_JBEOXI010000821.1:0-1449 GCF_040296465.1 Streptomyces sp. NPDC002130 | reverse complement strand
GGTGCGGAGTAATTTGGCCCCTGCCGAACCGACGGCGTCGGATCGCCCGAGGTCCGCAGCGATGGACGGTACGCCCAACAGCATGAGTGCCGACGTCTCGTCGTCCGTCATGCCGGACAGCTTGGACTGCCAACCGTCGAGCAGATGGATGCCGCCGCCGGGACCGCTCTCGGTCCAGATCGGCACGCCGGCAGCCGACAACGAGGCCACGTCGCGGTAGATCGTCCGCACCGATACACCGAACTCGTCGGCCAATTGATCTGCGACGACGCCAGGGCTGCCCTGCAAACGCAACATGAGTTGGAGGAGCCGCGCAGATCTCATGGTGCGAACATTACCGAGAATCACTGACAGAAGTTGTCAGGAATAGGGGTGCACAATGACCGTCATGGTCACCTGGAAGCAATTCTCCGAAGAAGTTCCCACCCTTGCCGACGCGGTTCAAGCGCGATTCAAAGCCCACAAGCATCACGTCCTCGCAACGCTGCGCAAGGACGGCTCCCCGCGGGTCAGCGGCACCGAAGTCGAAATCCTCGACGGACGGTTGGTGCTCGGTTCGATGTTCGGCGCTCTCAAGGCGAAGGACCTCGTCCGTGACGGGCGCTACGCCCTCCACAGCAATCCCGGCGAGCACACGATGGAAGGCGGCGATGCGAAGATCGCCGGAATTGCACGCGAGGTGACCGGCGACGAGTTCGAAGCCGTTCTGGAAAGCTACACCTACGAGGTTCCGAAACCCCTGCACCTCTTTGTCCTCGATATCGACGAGGTGGTGCACACGACTGTCGACGACGAACACATGTATGTCGACCTCTGGAAGCCGGGCAAGGAGATCACCCGCTTCACCAAGTGACGTTCTTCTCGCAATGCTCGCCGTTGGCACACGATTCCACCTGGACAGTGGCGTGGGAAAGACCGTGACTTTCGAGGACGGTGCGCGCGGATTCCAGAACGTTCGACGAATTCGCGTCACTGGTCAGGTGGACCGTCGCGACATCCATCCCGGTAGTGAGCGTCCAGACGTGCAGGTCGTGGACACCCATCACGCTCGGCAGTGCGGCCAGGTCGGCCTCGACCGCTTCGACGTCGATGTCGGCCGGCGACGCCTGCGTCAGAATGCGCAGCGATGCTGCAGCCAGTTTGATCGCACGCGGCACCACCCACAGCGAGATGAGAACACCGACGACGACGTCCGCCCACGTCCAGTTGAACACCAGGACAAGGCCACCGGCGATCAGAACGCCGACGCTACCGACCGCGTCGGCAAGCACTTCGAGGTACGCGCCACGCACCGCGAGGCTGTCCTTGGAATCGCCGCGCAGCATCAGCATCACGACGATGTTCGCGGCCAGGCCGTCGACCGAGGCCAGGGCCTGGTAGACGCGGTCACCGAGACCGCCTGCGCCGATGACGGCCGCGATGACGGCCATGGACAGCGCCATCATGATC
>NZ_JBEOXI010000820.1:0-1451 GCF_040296465.1 Streptomyces sp. NPDC002130 | reverse complement strand
GGAAGGGCTACACGGAGTACGCCGCCGACAAGGTGGCGACCCGGACCCCGCGGGCATTCCCCACCTCTCCTCGAGACAGGCACATTCCATGCACGACGCAGTCATCTGTGAACCCGTTCGCACCCCGGTGGGCGGATTCGGCGGAGTCTTCAAGGACGTTCCCGTCACCACACTCGCCAGCACCGTTGTGCGTGGCCTCGTCGAACGAACCGGCATTGCGTCCACCGATGTCGACGACGTCATCTTCGGTCAGGGTTACGCCAACGGAGAGGCCGCGGCCATCGGGCGAATCGCGGCACTCGACGCCGGTCTCGACGTATCCGTTCCCGGAATACAACTCGATCGCCGTTGCGGTTCGGGATTGCAGGCGATCATCTACGCCGCGATGCAGGTACAGACCGGGATGAGTGATCTGGTCATCGCCGGCGGCGCCGAGAGCATGAGCGGAACCGAGTTCTACTCCACCGACATGCGTTGGGGCACAAAGCGCCCTTCCGTCGAGTTCCACGACCGATTGGCCAAACCGCGCACGAACTCCGGCGGAGTCAACTTTCCGGTCGAAGGCGGCATGATCGAGACCGCCGAGAACTTGCGCCGCGAGTACTCGATCACCCGCGACGAGCAGGACCGATACGCGGTGCGATCGCACGAACGGGCCGTTCACGCCCAGGACAGCGGGTACTTCGACGACGAGACCATTCCCGTTTCGGTGCACGGGCGCCGTGGTGAGCAGACAGTCGTCACCCGCGACGAGCATCCGCGCCGGGGGATTCAGCTGTCCGATCTTGCTGCACTGCGCCCCATTCGAGGTCGCGTCGACCCCGAAGCCACAGTCACCGCCGGAAACGCCTGCGGCCAGAACGACACCGGAGCTGCGGCCATCGTCACCACTACGGCCAACGCGGAACGACTGGGCCTGCGTCCGTTCGCGAAACTGGTCAGTTGGGGCGTCGCCGGTGTGGAGCCGAACCGGATGGGCATCGGCCCGGTGCCAGCGGTAGCGAAAGCCCTCTCCCGTGTCGACCTGTCGCTCGGCGACATCGACCTCATCGAAGTCAACGAGGCCTTCGCCGCACAGGTTCTCGCGTGCGCCAAGGCTTGGGGATTGAGCGCGCAGGACATCGAGGAGCGCTTCAACGTCAACGGTTCCGGGATCTCGCTCGGACATCCTGTCGGCGCTACCGGCGGACGGATACTCGCCAATCTGCTGCGCGAACTCGACCGACGCCAGGCACGGTACGGGATCGAGACCATGTGCATCGGTGGCGGACAAGGGATTGCAGCGGTGTTCGAGAACCTGCGACGCTAGAAGCGTTAACCGATCGATCCGTCGCGGCGAAGTTCCGCGATCCGGTCGCCCGTAAGTCCCAACTCGGCCAGCAGAGAATCCGTCTGCTGGCCGAGTGCCGGAACGTCACCCATGCTCATTTCGACATCCGAATACGTCATCG
>NZ_JBEOXI010000819.1:0-1453 GCF_040296465.1 Streptomyces sp. NPDC002130 | reverse complement strand
CTCGGTATCGCTGCCGGCGTCTGCACCTGGATCTTTCTGAACGGTGCCAATCCGCTCATCTGAAACTCGCGTCGTCGAACAAACGAACCGCCGCTCTCCGAATCGGAGAGCGGCGGTTCGTTTGTGAAGGATCAGTCCTTGACGAGTACCGGGTCGGCGTTCGCGGACGGGATGGCTGTTCCGTCCTTGAGCTTGCGACCGAGGACCGACTTGCGGTGACCGTAGGCGAAGTAGACGACAACACCGATGGCCATCCAGACGAGGAACCGGATCCAGGTCTCGACCGAGAGGTTGAGCATCAGCCAACCGCAGGCGAGCACGGCGACGATCGGAACGAACGGCACCAGTGGGACGCGGAATCCGCGCGGCAGGTCGGGGCGGGTGCGGCGCAGGACGATGACGCCGACACAAACCAGGACGAAAGCGAACAGCGTTCCGATGTTGACCATCTCTTCGAGTGTGCCCATCGGGAAGAAGGCTGCCAGGACGGCGACGATGCCACCGACGATCAACGTGATGCGCATCGGGATGCCCTTGGCGTTGGTCTTGGCCAGGCTGCGCGGCATGAGGCCGTCACGGGACATCGCGAAGAGGACACGGGTCTGGCCGAGCATCATGACCATGACAACTGTTGTGAGGCCGGCCAGGCCACCGAAGTTGATGGCGGTTTGCGCCCAGCCGATTCCGTTGGCCTCGAATGCGGTTGCGAGGGTGGCGCTGGAATCGCCGACCAACGGACTGCCCTCCTTGAGTTCGGTGTACTTGACCATGCCGGTGAGGACGAGTGTGACGGCAACGTAGAGAACGGTGACGATGGCGAGCGAGCCGAAGATTCCGCGCGGCAACGACTTCTGCGGGTTCTTGGTTTCCTCGGCCGTGGTGGCGACGACGTCGAAGCCGATGAAGGCAAAGAACACGAGGCTGGCTGCTGCGAGCAAACCGTAAGCGCCGTAGCTACTTCCGCCTGCACCGGTCAGCCAGGAGAACAAGGTCTGATGGATTCCGCTTGCAGAGCTCTCGGTTCCTTCGGACGGCGGGATGAAGGGGGAGTAGTTCTCCTTCTTGATGTAGAACGCGCCCACGACGATGACGAGCAGAACTACTGCGATCTTGATCGCGGTGATGATTGCGGAGACTCGCGAGGAAACCTTGGTGCCGATCGCGAGGATCAGAGTGATCGCGCCGATGATGAGCAGGGCGCCCCAGTCGAAGCTGATCGAACCGATGTGGGCGGTGGTGCTGCCGCTGGCCCCGATGACATTGCCGAGGTAGAGCGACCAACCCTTGCCGACGACTGCGGAGGCGAGAGCGAACTCGAGGATGAGGTCCCAGCCGATGATCCAGGCGGCGAACTCACCGAACGTCGCGTAGGAGAACGTGTATGCGCTACCTGCGACGGGAACGGTGGAGGCGAACTCCGCGTAGCACAGCGCGGCAAGGCCACAGGCGATCG
>NZ_JBEOXI010000818.1:0-1453 GCF_040296465.1 Streptomyces sp. NPDC002130 | reverse complement strand
ATCGCGATCTGCTCGACCACGTCGACGTGCTCGCAGCCGCCGTAGTAGCGGCGGCCCGGGTAGCCCTCGGCGTACTTGTTGGTGAGGACCGAGCCTGCAGGTCCTTGGGCAGTTCACGCCGATTCGTTCGGGTTCGAGCAACGCAACCAACTTGGCTCGATCCTCGAGATCCGGGCACGCGCCGTATCCGAACGAATAGCGAGCGCCGCGGTACTCGAGATCGAAGTAACCGGCAACCTCGGTGGGATCCTGCTCCGCGACGGTATGCCCCTCGGGAAGCACTAGCTCTTCACGGACGCGTCGATGCCAGTACTCGGCCAGAGACTCCGTGAGCTGGACACCGATTCCGTGAACCTCGAGGTAATCGCGGTACGAGTTCGACGCGAACAACTCGTTGGCGAAGTCCGCGATCGGCTGACCCATCGTCACCAACTGGAACGGGAGTACGTCGACCTGCCCGGTGGCCTCGGCGTCCTTGCGCGAGCGAACGAAGTCCGCGATGCACAGGAAGCGGTCGCGGTGCTGGCGCGGGTAGGTGAATCGGAACCTTTCGGGTGCATCCGGTTTCGGCTCGGTGAGCACGATGACGTCGTCGCCCTCCGAGATCGCCGGGAAGTACCCGTACACGACCGCGGCATGCGCGAGGATGCCCTCGGACGTCAACCGATCGAGCCAGTACCGAAGCCGCGGACGGCCTTCCGACTCGACCAGTTCCTCGTACGTCGGACCGTCGCCCTTGCGCTGACCGCGAAGGCCCCACTGGCCGAGGAAAAGAGCGCGCTCGTCGAGCAGCCCCGAGTACTCGGACAGCGAGATTCCCTTGACGATGCGCGAGCCCCAGAACGGCAGTGTCGGCACCGCGATGTCGGCTGCGACATCGGAACGCTCCGGCAGGACCACGGGAACCGCTGCAGCCTTACGCTTTTCGGCGATGCGCTTGGAACGCTCGTGACGAGCCTTACGCTCGGCAGCCTTCTCGCGAGCAGCGATGGCCTCCGGGCTGTCCGGCGCCGGGCCGCCGCCGCGCTTGGTCGTCATGATCTGGTCCATCAAGTTCAGACCCTCGAAAGCATCGCGGGCATAGCTGACGTCGCCCTCGTACACCTCCTGCAGATCGTTCTCGACGTACGAACGCGTGAGCGCCGCACCACCGAGCAGAACCGGGAACTTCTCGGCGACTCCGCGTGCGTTGAGTTCCTGGAGGTTTTCCTTCATCACGACAGTGGACTTCACGAGCAGTCCGGACATGCCGATGACATCGGCCTTGTGCTCGATCGCAGCATCGAGAATGGTCGCGATGGGCTGCTTGATGCCGAGGTTCACTACGCCGCCGCCAAGTCCCCCGAACGCGCGGTGAAGATCTGCCTGGTGTTCAGAAACGCTGTGAACAGTGCCGACAGCCCGTAGAACAGGATCGCCGGCAGAAGTAGATACGACAGCGCCGTGGTCAGGT
>NZ_JBEOXI010000817.1:0-1455 GCF_040296465.1 Streptomyces sp. NPDC002130 | reverse complement strand
CGATCATCATCGAGTACCTGCGCGACCGCTCGAAGAAGAAGCGCGCGGCGGCCGAGGCCCCCGAACAGCGGCGGCAGCAGCCCCCCGCCATGGACATGATCAATCCTCGGTGTTCGTGGCGTAGTCGCGTGCAGGTGCTCGGCCAGCTGTCGATCTGGACGCCCGCGAGAACGTAGGACTCGATGGACTCGCGCAGGCCGGTCATCATGGCTGCGATCACCTGATTGCCCGCCGCGTCGGCGAGCGCCACGTGGAACTGCGCGTCGAGTAGCAGGAATTCCTCGGCCGAGAGAGCTGCGTAGTCCATCGAGTCGAGCAGTTCGACGGCCGCGCTGAGGTCAGGGGCCGGGGTTCGCGATGCCAGGGACTGCATCACCTCGGATTCGAGCACGAGTCGTGTCTTCACCACGTCCGAGACCGGAAACCCTTGTGCTGCAACCTGCATTCGCATCAGCATGGTCATGCCGCCGGTCGGTTTGGCCACGATCATCGCTCCGGACGTCGGGCCGGATCCCGTCTGCGCTTTCAGCAGGCCGAGAGCTTCCATAACGCGCAGGGCCTCGCGGACCGATGACCGTCCGACGCCCAGTTCGGCCGCCAGAATTCTCTCTCCCGGAAGCCGCTGGCCTGGAGAGACCTCGCCTGAAACGAGCCGACGTTCGAGATGGCTCAGTACTTGTTCCCACGCTCGCGGGCCCGGCTCGGTCGGCATGAGGCAAGAGCATAACCGGGTGGGCGTCGTTTATGGGGTGGCCTGTCCGGGGATGTATTACTGTGGTCAGACCACACCGACAGATTGCGGGGATCCACATGCGCGTAGCGCTGTTCGCCACCTGCATCGGGGACACGATGTTTCCCGACGCCGCCAAGGCCACCGCCCTCCTGCTGACCCGTCTCGGGCACGACGTCGTGTTTCCGTCCGGGCAGACCTGCTGCGGGCAGATGCACGTGAACACCGGCTACCAGCCAGGTGCGCTGCCGCTGGTCGCGAACTACGCCGACACCTTCGGTGATGCGTCGATCGACGCGGTTGTCGCACCATCGGGGTCGTGCGTCGGTTCGGTCCGTCATCAACACGAGATCGTCGCCGAGCGCTACGGCACCGCGTCGCTGTGTGGACAGGTGCAGACCGTGAAGGCAAAGACGTACGAGCTTTCCGAATTCCTCGTGGACGTTCTCGAGGTCACCGATGTGGGCGCATACTTCCCGCACCGGGTCACCTATCACCCGACCTGTCACTCACTGCGCATGCTGAGGGTGGGAGACAAACCACTTCAGTTGCTGCGCAACGTCCGCGACATCGATCTGGTCGAACTCCCCGAAGCAGATTCCTGCTGCGGCTTCGGTGGCACGTTCGCCATCAAGAATGCCGAAACGTCGACGGCCATGCTGGCGGACAAGATTCGCCACGTCGCGGACACCGGCGCCGAATTCTGCAGCGCCGGAGATTCCTCC
>NZ_JBEOXI010000816.1:0-1456 GCF_040296465.1 Streptomyces sp. NPDC002130 | reverse complement strand
GGGCCTCCTCTCGGGTCGTGGGGTCATGCGGTGGGGGTGGTCAGGGCGGCCAGGGGCAGTTCCAGGCGTACCTCCGTGCCCTGGGAGTGGCCGCCCTCGCCCAGTGAGCAACGGTCATGACTCCGGCGCTGTGCGCGATAAGGACCACCGGCCCGCCAACACTTGTCAGCACCTCGTCCAACGCCGCAACCCTTGCATCGCGGCTGAGCTTGTCGGTCTCGAGGGGAGGAACCGTCAGAACGTTGTCGAGCCTGCGCGCGAGGTGAGTCTGCCAATGATCCTCGACATGATCCCGCAGACCGGGAACCATTACTACCGTGGTTGATTCATTCATCATGAACTCCGAACGTCTGTTACTTCAGTGGCGCCGAGGCTTTCGGGCCCCTTCTGCAATGTCGCCAGCCGCCTCATTCCCGCCGGGTAGGCTCGCTTGCCCGCAATCAGTGCGAGGGCCGCGACGACATAGACGAAGGGTGAAAGCTGGAGCGCGCCGAGGAGGCCCAGGTGGTCGGCGAGAATGCCGACCACGAAGGGACCGAGAGCCAGTCCCAGAAGGTTGTTGGCAACGGTGAGCGTGCCCATAGCCGACGCTCGAATCGAATGATGGGTGAGGTTCGCGACCATCGCCGCTGTCGGCCCCGACGAACCGGCGGAGAAGAACGCACCGATACCGAGCAACACGAGTTGCGCTGTCCCCGTGCCCAACCGGAGCCCGATACTCAGCGTAACCAATGAGATGGCGCAATAGACGATGGCGGTGGTCCATTTCCGCGCCGAATCGTCGCGGCTGAATCTGTCTGTGATGAAACCGCAGACCACCATCCCGCTCCCGACCAGGAGGACGAACACGGAAGCCGTGACGCCGGCCTTGTCCGGGGCCAAATCGTAGTAGCGATTGAAGAAGCTCGGCAACCACGCCAGAAGTACAGCGGCGGTGAACATCTGGAGACCGCCACCGATGTAGGCGAACAACACGGCCGGATTGGTGAACAGCGATGACACCGGCGCCCGGAAACCGTCGTGTCTCGCCACTTCCCCGGCAGCATCCGGAGCGGCCTCGACGGCATAGGCAGTGAGTTTCTTCTCGGTGACGAGTGCACGGAAGAGTGCAACCAGGATCAGTCCGAAGATCGCCATGGCAGCAAAAGACCACCGCCAACTGAACTGAACTGCGATGAACCCGCCGATTGCCACACCGATGACCGAACCGAACGATCCACCCGCCATGAAGGCACCGGCAAGAGCTGCGTGCACGCGGGGCGCAAATACGCTGAGCACCACGGCGATACCCACACTGCCGTACGCCGCTTCACCGACACCGACCAGGAACCGGGCGCCCAACATCTGCTCGTAGGTCTGAGCTCACCTGGATCAGGATCCCGTTCCCCCTCCTGCGTCAGACGGCGTGGCTGCTGACGGCGGCGACGATCGCCTTCAACGGCGCGGCCGCGTGGCC
>NZ_JBEOXI010000815.1:0-1458 GCF_040296465.1 Streptomyces sp. NPDC002130 | reverse complement strand
GTCGAGAAGGGCGACGGCCACGTTCTGCAGCATGCGTCCAGTGTGCCTCGCTCTTGGCAGTAATTCGAGGGTCTACGGCAGTACTGCCACTGACGCCCATACCGGCAAGACCCATCAACTGCGCCTGCACATGACCTCCGTCGGGCTCCCGATCCACGGCGACAACTTCTATCCCGACTTCTACGACGTTGCCGCAGAGGATTATTCGAACCCGCTGCGCCTGCTGTCGAAGGTTCTCGAGTTCGAGGATCCGATGACCGGCCGGCTGCGACGGTTCGAAAGTCGGCGAACCCTGTCCTGGCCGGACGAATCAGGCGGTGGCGACTCGCCGTAGGGACCCCGGACCCTTCCACTGCGCCACCGATACCGGGAGGATGGAAGCGCAGACCGCACCGCAAGAGGAGACCAGATGAGCAAGACCGCTGTCGTACCCGAAGCCGTACGGGAGATCGAGCGCAAGTACGAGGCGCCGGCCGAGCAGGAAGTCCCCGCCTTGGGTGGACTTCCCGGTGTTGTCGGTGAGCCGGTTCACGACTCGATACAGCTCTCTGCCACCTACTTCGACACCGCCGACTACCGGTTGCTCGCCGAGAAGATCACGCTGCGCAAGCGCGAGGGCGGCGATGATGCGGGGTGGCACATGAAACTTCCCGCAGGCCAGGACACTCGAACCGAGATCCAGCTTCCGCCGGACGAGAGCACCGATGTCCCCTCGCCGCTGTCGAGTCTGATCCGGGCGATCATTCGCGGTCACGACCTGGTTCCGGTCGCCCTGATCATCACCGACCGGGAGCGCACCCGACTCAACGGCGAAAACGGTGTTCTGCTCGCCGAAGTGGTCTCCGACACCGTCATCGCCTGCAAGGCAGACGGTTCCGGTGAATCGACGTGGCAGGAAGTCGAGGTCGAACAAGGCGCAGGCGGACAAGATCTGGCCGACGCAATCGAGACGGTTCTACTGGACGCCGGGCTGGAGCGTTCTGCAAGTCCGTCCAAACTCAAACGAGCATTGGGTACTTCGGTGACCCCGTACGTCGGTCTCGAGATCACCACGGGCAAAGCGTCGAATCCGCGGATTCTGTTGCGCAATTACCTCATCGAACAACTACGCGCACTGGTCGCAGCGGACCTCGGAACGCGTCGGGCCGACGACGAAGCCGTTCACGACTTCCGGGTTGCAGCTCGTCGCATCCGCAGCGCTCTTCAGTCCTACGCGGGCCACTCCCCCAAGACCGACGATCTGATCACCGACCTGCGGTGGATCGGTGGAAAGTTCGGTGACGCCCGCGACGTCGAGGTCCAATGGGAACGTCTGGTCGAACGCCTCGGCGAAATCGACGAGATGCCCGAACGAGAAGCTGTGCGTGCTCGAATCGACGAGTTCTCGAACCAGAACTGGCGCTTCGTCCCGGTCGGTGACGGCAGCTACGAGATCGTCAGCCGGAACAGTGCCCTGCT
>NZ_JBEOXI010000814.1:0-1459 GCF_040296465.1 Streptomyces sp. NPDC002130 | reverse complement strand
GGCGGTGCGGCCGGTGGTCGACGCCGACGGGCTGCGGGAGCTGTTCGCGCACAGCCGCAAGCCGGGCACCGGGGTGTTCCGGGGCACGCGCGAGGACACCCGAACAACCCAACTACGGGGCACGCTTCTCGGTCTGGGGCTGACGATCACCGACTCCCAGGCCCGCGTACTGCTCAACGACAAACTCGACGACTACGCCCGCCTGATGCACGTCACCCGCCGCACCGCCCAACGACACTTCACCGACGAACAGCTCGCCATCTTCGCCAACTCCCTCGCGGCGGCCATTTCCGACGAAGCACCCGGCGAGCCCATGACCGAATTCGAACGCACCATCCCCATGCCCACCAACGCACTCGGACTGACCATCGCCGCCCTGGCAGAAGCGCTGAAAGTCGCCCACGGCAACCTCGAAGAGCACTCTCTGACCGACGGCTTGTCCCACCTGTCGACTCTGGGCATGATCGCCGCCGACGCCCGCACAAACACCCGCACCGGTACCGTTCCCATGCCCCGGCCGCTGCTGCTGCGGATCGCTCGCTTTCTCGACAACACCGCGAAAATGGTCAGCGAGGGAGCGAACCTGCCCGACGGCCTCGACGAAAACGCGCGAGCACCCTTCGTCACCACCCTCCAACAAGACGCCGACGGACTACGCACCCTCGCGAACACCGAAGACGGTCACTCGCCGAAACTTTGGCGTATCCCTGCCAGTAGCGAAACATCGCCCCGTCGCGAAAAAGCCAATCGACGTCATGCCGCAGTCGAAACAGAGCCGAACGCCGCAACGGAAGGCGCGCGCGGGGATTCGATCCGCAGCGGACGACCTCGCCCCACGGAATCTTGACCTGCCAACACATGTGAGGAGTTACTCGTGAGGCCTATCGCCAGTTTCAGCGCCATGTTCGTGTGGGCCATCCTGCTCATCGCCGTCGTCGGCATCGCCGTGAGCCTGACCCAAGGGGCGTGGGCTCCCACCGTCGCCTGGGCGATCGTGGCAAGCGCGGCCGCGGCTGGTCTGATACGTCTGCGACACCGGCAGATCGGTAGCACCCGCACATTGAGAGCTGTTCCCGCGCGGCGAATACATCGCGCCAAGCACGACAAGAACGATCACATCTGACACATCCCACCGACTGCCGACGGCTCCCCTCCGCGGCCCAGATCGTCCCGCCGGCATTCGTAAGCGCCCAGGGGGACGGGCCTTGGGGCCTTGCGTCTGACGAATCCCCGGAATGGTTATCGAGTACAGCTCAGCGTGTTGAAAGCTGGCCTGTTGAAGTCAGTACTGCTGTATTCAGTACTGCGCGTTCGTCATTCACCACCGACTCCGCGGTCCGCGGGAAATCGGTAGACCCGAATTCCGCCCTCGCGATCGGTGTATTGAATGCTCCAGAGCGTGCGATCCACCTGCCCCAACTCGATACTCCGGACAGCTTCCTCCAAGGTCGGGTACTCA
>NZ_JBEOXI010000813.1:0-1462 GCF_040296465.1 Streptomyces sp. NPDC002130 | reverse complement strand
GTGAGTCGGTGTTCGTCACGCGAGCCGAGATCCCGGCAGCCGAACCCACTCCGTCCACCGAAGCCACCCGCAACTCCTGAAAGGGGCGCAAGAGAATGCATCTACTGACCGATACCCTCGATTCGCTCTGGCAGGTAGTGGCAGTCGGACTGCTCTTCGGAGCGGGACTTCCGGCGATCTTCGCCTTCGGCCTCAAGTCGCTGAGCCTGCCGAACGCCGACGGCACCGAAGGACCGTCCACCCTGGGTAAAATGGGTGCGTACCTCTGTTTTGCGGTCGTGCTCGTCACGATCTTCGCCGGAATACTGTTGTTGATGAAGAACTTCTTGGCCAGCACGTTCGGAATACACGTCTTCTGAGTGGTCGTCGCGCTACACCACTGAAACCACCGAAACGAAAATGAGGCCGAGGATTTGAGCAAGTATTCATTGCGCAGCGTGCTCGACTGGCTGCGTGCCGGGTACCCCGAGGGCATCCCGGACAAGGATCATTTCGCGCTGCTCGCGGTTCTCCGTCGTCGCCTGACCGACGAGGAGATCGAGCAGGTCGTTTCGATGTCCGTCGAGTCCGCACACGAGGTACCGGACCGGCACGTCGACTACGACACCATCCGCGCCATCATCGAGGGAATCCTCAACGAGGAGCCCTCCGAGGACGACGTCGATCGTGTCACCGAAAGGCTGCGCGCAGGTGGGTGGCCGGTCATCGAAGACGTGGACACCGACAACGAAGTTCGAGACGTGAGCTGACGTCATGGCCCTTCCGCCCTTCCTCACGTCGATAGTCGGCTGGTTGCGGGCCGGCTATCCCAATGGCGTCCCCGAGCAGGACTACATCCCGCTCTTCGCCCTCCTCACCCGCAGACTCTCCGAATCCGAGGTCGACGCCGTCGCCGACGCGTTGATCGAGGACGGCGATCTGCCCATCGAGAAGACCGACATCCAGGTCCTCATCACGAAGATCACCAACGAGATGCCTCTCGAAACCGACGTCGACCGCGTGCGAAGCCATCTGGCTGACGGTGGTTGGCCGCTTGCCGGGCCGGACATCCGGTGAACGTTCTTCGCACGCTCGCGGTTCCGCAGGGCGAGGCGGTCTTCGAGGTATTGCCGCGCATCGCGCAGATCCTGGGCGGCGAGCAGGACGCCGTGCTCCCCGTCCCGGCGGCCGACGCACGCGAGACAGCTCGCCTGAGCGACGCTCTGCACCCCGATCAGCCCATCGACGACGGTATTTCGCTGGTGGTCGCCACGTCGGGAACCACCGGCACTCCCAAAGGGGCAATGCTCACCGCAGCTGCACTGCGAGCCAGCGGCGACGCGACCCACGAACGCCTCGGCGGCACCGGATCCTGGTTGCTGGTCCTGCCCCCGCACCACATCGCCGGTATGCAGGTTCTGTTGCGCAGTGTGCTCGCCGGAACACAGCCGGTGATCGTCGACGTCAGTGCGGGTTTCGACCC
>NZ_JBEOXI010000812.1:0-1463 GCF_040296465.1 Streptomyces sp. NPDC002130 | reverse complement strand
TTCAACGAGGTGTTCCTCACCGACGTCCGCATCCCGGACTCGCGCCGCCTCGGTGTGCTCGAAACCGTCAACTACCTCGAACATTACGGTCTGAAGCGTCGTCGTCTGGACAGCGGGCGGTACGAGCGTGCAGCACCGGAGCACAGTTGGAACAGTGATCACATCTGCACCAACATCTTCCTGTATCACCTCCAGCGTCACAGCGACCACCACGCGAACCCGACGCGTCGTTATCAGACGCTTCGAAGCATGGACGGCGCACCCAACCTGCCCAGCGGCTACGCGAGCATGATCATGCTCGCTTACGTTCCGCCGCTGTGGCGAAAAGTGATGGATCCCAAGGTCCTTGCGCATTACGGCGGCGACATCACCCGCGTCAACGTTCAGCCGTCCAAGCGCGATCGCATCCTCGCTCGGTACGGAGCAGCGTGATGAGCCGCTACCGATGCCCGGTGTGCGAATACGTCTACGACGAGTCGAAGGGTGCACCACGAGAAGGGTTTCCGGTCGGCACCCCGTGGGATGCCGTTCCGGACGACTGGTGCTGCCCGGACTGCGGCGTGAGGGAAAAGCTGGACTTCGAGCCGATGCCGGCAACGGCGGGGAGTGAATCATGAACGACTACAAGCTGTATCAGTGCGCGCAGTGCGGATTCGAGTACGACGAGGCGGTCGGCTGGCCGGACGACGGTATCGAGCCGGGCACTCGCTGGGACGACATTCCCGACGACTGGAGTTGCCCGGACTGCGGGGCGGCGAAGAGCGACTTCTTCATGGTTGAGGTCGAACGACGGTGAGATGCGTCGGCGTCGAACGGACCTAGGTGCGGCGGTAGTGTCGTCACCATGACTTCGACGCCCACTCGTCTGCCGCAGAAAGAAGCGTCGCGCCTGCTGCTGCGTACGTCGGTGCTCGATTCGATGCGTGAGTTGTTGACCGTGCGCGACTGGTCCGAGGTGACGCTGACGGTTCTGGCCAAGCATGCCGGTGTGAGTCGTCAGACGCTCTACAACGAGTTCGGTTCGAGGCAAGGGCTTGCCGAGGCGTACGCGCTTCGCCTTGCCGACGGATTCGTCGACGCCGTGGACGAGGCCATGGTGGCGAACGAGGGGCGTGCAGTCGAGGCGTTGATGGCGGGCTTCGGATCGTTTTTCGCCTCCAGTGCAACCGACCCGTTGGTGATCTCACTCCTCACCGGTGAGGCCAAGCCGGACCTGCTTCGCCTGATCACCACCGACAGCGCGGTCATCATCGAGCGGGCGTCGTCACGGCTTGCGGAGAGTTTCCAGCGAGGGTGGATACAGGCGTCACCCGCCGATGCCGGGATCTTGGCCAGGGCGATTGCGCGTCTCGGGCTCAGCTACATTTCGATGCCGCCGGAGTCCGGGGCTTCGGCGCACGCCGAGGTCGAGGAAGCCACCACCGACCCGGTGGCGCTGCGTGACATGAAGTTCGCCTACGGCC
>NZ_JBEOXI010000811.1:0-1463 GCF_040296465.1 Streptomyces sp. NPDC002130 | reverse complement strand
GGCGCACCAGCTTTCCGTGAGCCTCACCGGCCTGCAAGTACACACCGAGTCGATGGCTCGCAATCTCGACATCACCGGTGGCCTGATTCTTGCCGAGCGTGTCACCAAGGCTCTGTCCGCACACACTGATCGAGCGCGCGACATCGTCACAGCGGCAGCCACTTCCGGGGTCGGACTGGATCGAGATCCCGCTGTCGCAGAACACCTGAGCGAAACCGAGATCGCCGAATTGCTCGACCCCGCACACTATCTGGGCCACGCCACCGATCTGGTCGACCGCGCCCTCGCCGAACGCCCTACAGGAGGATCTCGATGAGCGTCGCGCTCAACTTTCAACAGACCGGCATTCCTGATGCTCCCGCAGTGGTTCTCCTGGGGTCACTCGGATCCGATCTGTCCATGTGGCAGCCGCAGATTCACGCGCTGTCGAATCGCTACCGCGTCATCGCCGTCGACCATCGCGGCCACGGCAAGTCACCGGTTCCCGCCGGCCCCTACTCCATTGCCGATCTCGGCGGCGATGTCATCGCTCTCCTCGATTCGCTCGAACTCGAGTCCGTACATCTGGTCGGGCTCTCCCTCGGCGGCGCTGTCAGCCAGTGGATCGCCGCGCACCACCCCACTCGCGTCGAGACCTTGACCTTGATGTGCACGTCCTCGCAGTTCGCCCCGGCTGTCAGCAATTCGCGAGGACAGGTCTATCCTGGGAACTCGTGAGTGTCGCTAACGTACGAAGTGCCGGCGGGGTCCAGATCAGCTACCGCGATTCCGGTTCGCATCCCGGTGTCGCCGATCTGCCTCCGGTAATCCTCGTGCACGGGATGGGCGGCGACAGCGGTACCTGGGACAAGTTCGCGCGGACCTTGCGATCGCGCAACCGACGAGTTGTCTCGGTCGATCTTCGCGGCCACGGCCGGAGCGCTCGGGCGTCGTCGTATCTCTTCGACGAGTTCGCCGACGACGTCATGGACGTGTGTGATCATCTCGAACTCGACCAGGTGGATCTGGTCGGTCATTCGCTCGGCGGGCACGCGGCGTCGTTGATCGCTCAGAAACGCCCCACGGCGGTACGGAAGTTGGTCATCGAGGAAGCACCGTTGCCACTACGCGCAGGTGACCCGGAACAGGTGTTCGCGAGGAAATTGCCGAGTGTGCCAGAACTGTGGCACGCCACAACAAGTTTGGTGCGGCATCCGCGCGCGGCGCTGACGTTCGATCGCTCGATGACGCGATCCGCGCTCGAGCAGTTCCGCCGACCGGATCCGCAGTGGTGGGATCGGTTGTCGCTCATCGAGGCTGACATGTTGTTCCTGCGTGGAGGTCTGGGCGGGATGGTGGACCCCGTTCGCCTCGACGCTGTTGCAGCCACCGTAAGATCGCGCCGCGCAGGGTGCCCTCGTACGGGAACCCGCATCTCTCGGCAATCCGGCACGAGGCGTCATGGCCGACCGCGTGGTCCAACT
>NZ_JBEOXI010000810.1:0-1464 GCF_040296465.1 Streptomyces sp. NPDC002130 | reverse complement strand
CGTCGCTGCATCAGGCTTTCGCCCATTGTGCAATATTCCCCACTGCTGCCTCCCGTAGGAGTCTGGGCCGTGTCTCAGTCCCAGTGTGGCCGGTCACCCTCTCAGGTCGGCTACCCGTCGTCGCCTTGGTAGGCCATTACCCCACCAACAAGCTGATAGGCCGCGGGCCCATCCTGCACCGATAAATCTTTCCACCACCCACCATGCGATAGGAGGTCATATCCGGTATTAGACCCAGTTTCCCAGGCTTATCCCGAAGTGCAGGGCAGATCACCCACGTGTTACTCACCCGTTCGCCGCTCGTGTACCCCGAAAGGCCTTACCGCTCGACTTGCATGTGTTAAGCACGCCGCCAGCGTTCGTCCTGAGCCAGGATCAAACTCTCCGTTGAAGACTCTAGATATCACCAACCCGAAGGCCGGCTAATCAGTCATAGACAAAAAGAGTCAAATCACTAGCAAAAAAACTCAACTAGCAAAAAATGTGTCGGCAACCATTCAGACGGAAGAATGAACAATCACCGACGAAAAATACTCACACCCCGAACATCAGAACCGAAACCCGAAGGCCCGGAACATCATCCGACATGTGAAGTACCAAATTAATTTTGGCACTGACATTCATCGACACACTGTTGAGTTCTCAAAGAACACGCACACACCATCACCACGACCCTATGGCCGCCGCTCCGGGGCAACTTTTCCAGCCTATCCCAACCAAGTCACCGGCGCAAACCGGAACCCCGTCGAAATCGAACTGGATTGTGTTCGCCAGGCACTTCGTACAACCTCGTGTCACTCACCCTCGCAGGTGGGAGTCGGTGTCCGTGTCGCTCTGACCTGGACAAAGTTACGCGAAGATCAACACAACACCAAATCGCCAGGTCAGAGCGCTGACGCGGGTTAACAGCCGATACTTTTCTCGAATTTTTGCTTCTCGCGATGACTTTCTGCGCCCACTGCGGTCTGTATGAGCAGGAACCAACAGGAACCGAAGCGTTCAGTAATCAGTCAACCGACTTCAAGGAGCCACCCATGTCTCGTCTTCTCTTCGTCAACATGCCGGTCAAGGACGTCGCCGCTACCCGGGCATTTTTCAGCGGGCTCGGCTTCGAGTTCAACGACATGTTCAGTGACGAGAACACCGTCTCGATGATCGTCAGTGATTCCGCCACCGTCATGTTCCTGAACGAACCGCGATTCGGGGACTTCATCGCCGACGACATCTGTGACACGTCGAAAGCTCGTGAAGCACTGATGTGTGTGTCGGCCGACAGCAGGGAGGAAGTCGACACTTTTGTCGATGCGGCGATTGCTGCCGGCGGTAGCAAGTGGATGGAGCCCCAGGAACACGGCTTCATGTACGGACGCGCATTCCGCGACCTCGACAATCACGTCTGGGAGGTCATGTGGATGGACCCGGCTGCGACTGTTCCTCAGCAGTAACGCAGAGCAACAGCAGTAA
>NZ_JBEOXI010000809.1:0-1464 GCF_040296465.1 Streptomyces sp. NPDC002130 | reverse complement strand
GTGCTTGTCGTGCGTATGCGTACGGCGGGCTCCCCTGGAGGGAAGCCCGCCGGTGCGTCCGCTCAGCGGCCGAGAGCGCGGCGGCCGCGGCCCTGGGAGAGGACCGGGAGGTTACGGGACGGCGCGCCCGGTGCGCCCGACTCCTCGAGGCGCAGCGCCAGCGCCGGGCAGCGGCGCACCGCGCGTAGAGCCTTGGCCTCGGCGTACCGCGGTACCTGAGCCTGTGCCACGGTCGGGAAGCCGTCCGCGCCCAGCTGGAACACCTCGGGGAGGATGTCCGCGCACAGGCCGTGGCCCCGGCACAGCGTCCAGTCGACGTAGATCTTCTGGCGGCTCGGGCCGTTCTCCTCGGACTCGCCGCCGCCCGGGATGCCCGTCGGGGCCCTGCCGCCCTCGAAGAGCGGCAGAACGCCCTCCACGGGCCGTCCGCAGCCGTTGCCGAGGACATGGGCGGCCAGGTCGTCCGTGAACGCCTTGATGGTCGACTCCAGGAACATCGCCGAGCCGTCCGGGTGGGAGCACGCGCCGCGCCGCTTCACGTTCTTGGCGACCTGCTTGAGCGCCTCCAGGGCGGCAGGGCCGCCGCCGTTGAGGATGTCCTCCAGACCGCGCGCGGCGGCCGGCAGACCGAGATAGCAGGGGCCGCACTGGCCCGCGCTCTCCTCGGCCAGCCACTGCGCCACCCGCAGCGACTCGCCCAGTGGGCAGGTGTCCTGAGTGATCGGCAGAATCGCGCCGGCGCCGAGCGCACCGCCCACCGCGTCCAGCGAGTTGCGGGAGACGATCGCCTCGTTGACCGTCGCCGCGTCGATCCACTTGCCGTGGTAGCCGCCGGTGAGCACGCCCTGCGGTACCGGCGGCGCGCCGGCGAGCTGCAGGACATAGCGCAGCGGCACGCCCGTGGGGACCTCGATCACCATGGGGCGGGCGACCGCGCCGGAGACCGTGAGCATGACGGTGCCCGGCTCGTCGTACAGGCCGGTGTTGCCGTAGCGCTCGGGGCCGATGCGGGCGGCGATCGCCAGCTGGGCGAAGGTCTCGGCGTTGGAGAGCAGGGTGGGTGCGCCGCCGACGCCGTTCTGCGAGGCGCTGACCTTGCGGCCGGGCGGGACGGCCGGGCCGCCGTCGATCGAGCGGATCAGCGACGCGGCGGCGCCGGTGACCATGCGGACCGGGTTGCGCTGGACGCGCGCGCGCAGCGCCGAGCGGCGGCCGTTGTTGAGGCCGCGTTCGGCGAGCGCGGCCTCCATGGAGCGCTGGGTCGACTCACGGGTGACCCCCACCACGAGCGTGCGGGCACCCAGGGCCTCGGCGCACAGCAGGGCGCCGTCCAGGATGAGATGCGGGGCACGGTTGATCAGCACCGTGTCCTTGCGGCAGGCCGGCTCGTCCTCACTGCCGTTCACCACGACGACCGGCCGGACGCCGCGCTTGATCGCCGCCTCGGCGACCGAGCGCAGCTTC
>NZ_JBEOXI010000808.1:0-1466 GCF_040296465.1 Streptomyces sp. NPDC002130 | reverse complement strand
GGGGCTGGAAAGCGAAAGCATCACCCGTCGCGGATGAACCGCAGGTCATCGGCCCGTACCCGCTTGCCGGCGTCGCAAACCAACATTGGCAGACTGGCACTGTGCAGCACACCGTAGTCGTGATCACCGATATCCACGCTCCACCTGCGGTGATCTTCGATCTCGAACTCGACATGGACGAACACTCGGCCTCGCTCCGAAAAACGGACGAGGTGGCCGTGACGAGTACGGGTAGACCAGCGCTGGAAGAGGGCGACGAGGTGTCCTTCACCGCTCGGCATTTCGGGTGGAGATTCTCGATGACAAGCCGGATCACGCAGTACAACCGCCCGTATTCGTTCACCGACGAGCAGGTTCGCGGCCCGTTTACCGCAATGCAGCACGAGCACGTCTTCGACGTTCAGCCGGGTGGGTGGACGCGGATGCACGACCGCTTCACGGTCACGGCCCCCTTCGGCGTGCTCGGACACCTGGCTTTGAGGTTGGCTGTCGGCCCGTATCTGCGACGCCTTCTCGAGCAACGCGCCGCGCACATCAAAGATCGCGCAGAAGCTGACACCTCATTTGTCGAGTGAGAACCCTCTGCTGAAGCAGCGCAGAGTGTGTTGACTCGACAGAACCGTGCTCACTCAGCAGCAGTCGCACTCGTCACCTTTCTCGGCCGCAGCCACGACCGGGCAGCACGGATCGCCCTTCCACGCGTTGATGCCTTCTTTCACCGCGATGACGGCGATCACCAGTGCCGCAATCGGATCCGCCCACGACCAGCCGAGCACCGAGTTGAGCAGCAAACCGACCAGCAAGACCGCAGAGAGGTACGTGCAGAGCAGAGTCTGCTTCGAGTCCGCGACCGCCGAAAGGGAACCCAGCTCCCGACCGGCTCGGCGCTGCGCGTAGGACAGGGCCGGCATGATCGCCAAACTGACTGCAGCCAAAACTATTCCGACGGTGGTGTGCTGGGCCTCCCCCAGACCGAACAGCGACCGAATCGCGTCGAACGAGACATACGCAGCGAGCCCGAAGAACGAGAATGCGATCACGCGTAGCGCCGTCTTCTCACGGCTCGTCGGATCCGGCGCCGAGAACTGCCAGGCAACCGCTGCCGCCGAGGATACTTCGATCACGGAATCAAGACCGAACCCGAACAGGGCCGCAGACGACACCCGCGTGCCCTCCGCCAGCGCAATGATCGCCTCGACGACGTTGTAGCTGATCGTGATCGCCACGAAGATGCGGATTCTTCTCGACAACAGCGCTCGTCGGTCAGTCGAGAAACCGACACCGTCAACGGGAGCAACCATCAGCAGCACCCCTCTGATTCGCTGTCCGGGCAGTACGACGGATCCACCGCGAGTACGACCCCGAGCAGGTCGTCGAGGGCCCGACCGATATGTACATCGGCGAGTTCGTATCTGGTCCGGCGCCCTTCCGGGACGGCCACCACCAAGCCGCAACCGCGCAGGCAC
>NZ_JBEOXI010000807.1:0-1470 GCF_040296465.1 Streptomyces sp. NPDC002130 | reverse complement strand
GTAGAAGCGGTAGCCGTTGGCGCCGATGCGGCTCGGTTCCAGGAGTCCGAGATCGCCGTAATGACGCAGCGTTCTGCTGGTGGTACCGGCGGATTTGGCGAGTTCTTGGATGGACCATTCGCTCACGTGAAGTTCCTACTCTCGGATCGGTTTCGCTCATTCAGCATGCAAGTTGACGTTGCGTCAATGTCAAGGCTGTTCTCGGTTTGTATTGTCAGGAACGTTTTATGTCCGTTTCGCCGTATCGCCACGAACGGGTCTCCAACTGATTGATTCGATGACCTAGGTCACGTGATTTGGCTCACAAACTGTCAATTTGAATAGTTGAACAAGCCTCTGTTGACGCTTTCACATACCTCGACCACGATCATCTGAACAGATCGAGTTACGCGGTTGTTGAAAATGCACGGTAGTTGAAATGCACTGCAGACGGAACGGTGGTCCACGATGACTGAACTGGTGTCGGGCGTAGCCCAGGCCAAGCCCTATGACCTCGATGATCGGTACCGGTCGGGATCGGGACCGGTGTTGCTGACCGGTGTTCAGGCAATTGCACGCGGCTTCGTCGAGCAGCATGTTCGCGACATCCGGGCAGGTAAGCGTATTGCCACTTTCGTCTCCGGTTACCAGGGCAGCCCGCTGGGCGGCGTCGACAAGATGCTTCACGGCATGCCCAAGGTGCTCGCAGAACACGACATCACCTTCATTCCGGGCTTCAACGAGGAACTTGCTGCCACCGCGGTGTGGGGAAGCCAGACGGACCTCCCCGCAGGAACCGCGACCCACGACGGCGTGACCGGCGTCTGGTATGGCAAGGGCCCCGGCGTCGACCGCGCTACCGACACCATTCGCCACGCCAACATGTACGGCGTGAACCCCAAGGGCGGCGTAGTCCTGCTGGTGGGCGACGACCCGGCGTCGAAGTCCTCCACGGTTCCGGCCGTCAGTGAGCGCTCGCTTGCCGCGATGGGTGTGCCGGTTCTGTTCCCGCGCAATGCCGAAGAGATCATCACGATGGGTATGCACGCTGTTGCGCTCTCGCGTGTCTCCGGTTGTGTCGTAGCGCTCAAGATCGTCGCCGACGTCGCCGACGGCGCCTGGACGATCGACGGCAGCATCGCGGACTTCGACATCGTGGTTCCGGAAGTGCAGTTCGAGGGCAAGCCCTTCGTCTACAAGCAGCGTCAGATGGCCGCGCCGCCGGACAGTGTCATCGCCGAGGCCGATCTGTACGGCCCGCGATGGGATCTCGTGCACGCGTACGGAACTGCCAACAACCTCGATGTGATCGAGGTAAACCCCTCCGGTGCGAAGATCGGTATCGCCGCCACCGGTACAACTTTCGACTCCGTCCGACAAGCTCTGGCAGACCTCGGTGTCGACGACGCCGCGCTGCACCGCGCCGGGATCCGTCTCCTTCGCATCGGAATGTGCTACCCCGTCGTGGGCGAGAAGATCAAGGAGTTCGCC
>NZ_JBEOXI010000806.1:0-1474 GCF_040296465.1 Streptomyces sp. NPDC002130 | reverse complement strand
GCTTCGAGCACAGCACCGGGCTCGAAGGCAGGCAGGACGATCAACGCACCGCCGCGCAGCAAGGTCGGGATGAAGAACGCTGCGCCGGCATGCGAGAGTGGCGTGCAGATGAGGAAGCGGTTGTCCTCGGGCCATTGCCACTCCGACATCTGGATCTGATTGAGCGCTGCACCCGAACGGAAGGATCCGACAACACCTTTGGGCTTGCCAGTCGTTCCACCGGTGTAAACCATGCTGCTGGCGTCTTCGGCGTCGACGTGCGCGGCCTTCAGCGGCGCGGGCTCGAACGTGGCAGCCAGCGCGAGGATGTCGATTCCCACCTCGGACGGACCCATCGAGAGCACGTTGGTCAACGAGGGTGAGGACGCCTTCAACTCGGCGGCGCGCTCTTCGAAGGCATTGGGATCGAAGATCAGCGTCTCGATCTCGGCGTCGTCGACGATGTACTTGTGGTCGTCGAGCGATCCCATCGGGTTCAAGGCGCTCGCCCCGACGATCAACTGACATCGCGGGTGGTGGACCTCCTGATCGCACTGGAGGAAATGGACGCCGATGCCGTGCGTGCACTCGTCGATCCCGACATCGAATGGCGCAACACCGGCCTGCCCAGCGTGAAGGGAAGGAAGAGCGTCGAACGAGCTCTCACGATCGTCTCTCACCTGATCACCAGGTACGAGGTCGTGGAAGTGCTCACGATGAGCACCGACCACGACACGGTGTCCTCCCGGCGAAGAGAGATCATCCGCATCGGATGGTTTGCCCTGCACCTCGACGTAGACGGCCACTACACATTCGCAAACGGCCGGCTGCGCGTTTGGGACGACCGCTTCTCCTACCGCCGACTGCTCCGCGGATTGCGATTCGGCCCACCCACCCGCACCTGAGGATCGCGAGGGTCGCTATCCGCCTGCCTGGGTCAGGTACTTCATTCGTTCGCCGCGACTTTTCGGGGAAACCGCATGGCGATGGGAACTTTTCCGGCAAGGTAAACGTAGATTAAAGAACAAGGCTTCTTCCGCATCGACAGAGAGACCAATGGACAGTCACAGACCCAGGCCGGACACACCCCACTACGTCACCGCATGTGATGGCGAGGTGTCCGGCTCATGATGATCGCCCTGACACTCCTGCTGGGCGTCCTGGTCGTTCTGTTGATCACCGCAGTCACCGGCTACTTCGTTGCCCAGGAGTTCGCCTACATGGCCGTGGACCGATCCCGGCTCAATTCTCTCGCCCAGACGGGCGATTCGGGTGCAACGCGGGCTCTTGCGGTGACCCGCCGCACCTCGTTCATGCTCTCCGGAGCTCAACTGGGCATCACCGTCACCGGTCTGCTGGTCGGTTACGTTGCCGAACCTCTCATCGGTCAGTCGCTGGGAACGATCTTCGGCGGCATCGGCATCCCCACCGCCGTGGGTCGGCGGGCAGTTTGCCGGCCTTCTGGTCCGCCTCCAGCGTGGAGTGGGCCGTGGAG
>NZ_JBEOXI010000805.1:0-1478 GCF_040296465.1 Streptomyces sp. NPDC002130 | reverse complement strand
GCTGGGTCGTGATCTTCGGCGGCATGGCGATCTGGGCGACGGAGTTCGTCTGGGCCGATGATGGTCTTCGGACAACCGGCAACCGCCGACGTCGCGCCGACGGCATTGCCCGGCGACGTGAACAATCGTCTGCGTGACGCCATGCGAGGCGCCGGCGGACTGGCTGGGTACCCGGACATGATGGCGGCCGGTGCAGCGAGCGGTGATGATCGCTGGTTCTACGGATCACGCGGAGACTTCGCGTTCGCGGTGTTCGTCGCAGACGCCGACGGCGGTGATCGAGCAATGCAGATGACGGACAAGCTCTTCCAGGAACTCGGCAAGCCTGCCGACAAGTAGTACCAAGCACCGCGAGTAGATTCCTGGTTCGTGAACCTGCTCGATTTCCTTTTCCTCGTCGTAGCGGGATTCTTCAGCGGTCTAGTCGGTTTTGTCACCGGTCTTGCGTCGATCGTCTCGTACCCGGCGCTGCTGAGCGTCGGGCTCTCGCCGGTCAGCGCGAACATGACCAATACCGTCGCGTTGGTGGCCGTCGGCGTCGGCGCATTGGCGAACTCGTCCCGTGAAGTTGCCGATACCGGTCCGAAACTTGTTCGCTGGTCTCTCTATTCGGCGGCCGGTGGCATCATCGGTGCCCTGATTCTGTGGTTGGCACCGGAAGGTTCGTTCGAATCCGTTGTGCCGGCGATGGTCGTGTTCGCCTCGCTCGCGCTGCTACTGCAACCGAAGATTCGTGAGTTGTCCGGCGGCGGTGACCGTCCCGGAATCTACTCGGCAGCACTGTTTGCCGTCGCGGTCTACGGAGGCTATTTCGGTGCCGGTGCCGGCGTCATCTTCCTGGCCGCGACGCTCATCCTCACTTCCGAAACGGTGTGGCGTGCAACGATCCTGAAGAGCTTCTTTCTCGGCATCGCCAATCTTGTGGCTGCACTCATCTTCGCCTTCTCCGGACAGGTGCATTGGGTGGCCGCGTTGGCGATGGCACTCGGCGCTTTGGCCGGAGGGTGGTGTGGCCCGCCGCCGAGGTGGATCCCGCACAGGTCATCGAGTCGGTGTCGACGTTCCTCACCGGCTACATGGTTCCCGACTCGGTTCTGGTGCTCGATTCGATTCCGTTGACCACCGCGGGCAAGACGGATATCAAAGCTCTCCCTTCGCCCGTGTTCGAGTCGAAGGTCTACCAAGCGCCGGTCACGACCGTCGAAGAGACTGTCGCGCAGGTGTTCTCCGAAGTTCTCGGAGTGGCACAGGTCGGCCGAGACGATGATTTCTTCGAACTCGGAGGCAACTCGCTGGTCGCGACCCGGGTCGCCGCACGACTGGGGGAGGCGCTCGACACAAGCGTTCCGGTTCGTGCGCTCTTCGAAGCGTCGACCGTGCAGTCACTCGCCGTCCGGCGTTCGAGGACAGCTGAGGACAGCACCATGAAGATCTCCGTCGACCATCCACGCTGCGAAGGCCACGGCCTGTGCGCCGAC
>NZ_JBEOXI010000804.1:0-1480 GCF_040296465.1 Streptomyces sp. NPDC002130 | reverse complement strand
CCCCGATCCAGGGAGCCATCGCGTGCTGGAAGGCAGTGAAGCATCGCACGAGGGCCTCGGAGAGCCCTTCCGCTGGTGCATGGCTCGGCCACAGAAGGATCACTACTGCCGATACGGCAAGGAATCCCAGACCCACGATACTGCCGATCCATGCCGCGAGAATCGCTGCAGGAGCCAGAGTGGTCGATTCGAAACGCCGCAACACCTTGGGCATGAACGCTCCGATGAGCACGGCCCCGAGAAAGAGGACTGCGGCGAGAGTCATCTACCGAACCTTGCCGTGATCCAGCGCTCGCCGCAGTGCCTCGTATTCGTCATCCGAGACGTTTTGCGCGAAGTGCAGAAGCGCTGAAACAGAGTCGTTGCTGTTGTCGAGTAATTCGCGCATGGCCAGTGAGGTCGCTTCATCGCGGCTACGCGATGGCGAATAGATGTACGCGCGGCTTCGTTTTTCCCTCTGCACCCAACCTTTTTCGTGAAGGTGCGTCACGACGGTCAAGATCGTGGTGTATGCCTTCGGGGCGCCGCCCTCGAAGCGGTCGACCAGATCCCGCACAGACTGCGGCTCTTCTGCATCCCACAGGAGATCCATCACTTCGGATTCGAGCCCGCCGAGCCTCTTCATCTTCCTTCCCCCTTCGAAAATCGTCGATTGCGTCAGTCACTGATGGCCGGAGGCTGAATCTGTACCCCGCGCGCGTCCAACCATGCCATGGGATCGACCTTCTGGCCGTCTGCCTGCCACACCTCGTAATGCAGATGTGGCCCTGTTGATTGTCCTCTGTTTCCTACCGTCGCAATCAATTCTCCGGCACGCACCTTTTGACCCGCGGTTACCAGAGTCTCGTTGATGTGTCCGAAGACCCCGATTGTCCCGTCATCCTGCAGGATACGGACCCACAGTCCGAAACCCGACGCAGGTCCGGACTCGAGTACCGTACCGTCGGTCACGGACACGATAGGTGTACCAATCTCATTGGCAATGTCCAACCCGTAATGACTGGTTGCTCAGCGCTTGCGCTTGGACTTCGGAGCTCGATTGCTCTTCGACTGCGTCCGCGCTGCTTCACGACGTTCGCGACGCGAGGCGGCGCCGTCACCGGAGTCGGCGGCCGAGTCGCGAGTTGCCTTCGCCTTGCCGTCCTCGTCCGGGCCGGTGTACGTCAGTCGTGACGGACCTTCGTCGTCAAGTCCCTTGGCGCGCAACGCCGTCGGGGCAGCAGTTCCGGCAGTCCTGGCCGCAGCTTCCTGCGTCGGGAGCGGCTTGGGCGCCGTGGCCGACGCCGCGGCGGCCGAGCCTGCGGTGACGGAAATTCCGCTCGCGGGCTGAGCCGGCGCTGCCTCGACCTGGAGATTGAAGAGGAATCCGACGGACTCTTCCTTCAATCCGTCGAGCATGCCGATGAACATGTCGTAACCCTCGCGCTGGTACTCGACCAATGGATCGCGCTGGGCCATCGCACGCAGACCGATTCCCTCC
>NZ_JBEOXI010000803.1:0-1485 GCF_040296465.1 Streptomyces sp. NPDC002130 | reverse complement strand
CGACGATCGCCGCCCACTGACTACGCGAGACGTACCCACAGGAGACCTGCGCGATTGCGTTCCCATCGAAAGGTCTCGCTCAGGTCATCGACCCGACGTTCCAGTCGTACAAGGACCCAGGGTTCGACGACATCTGGGATCCGGAATCGAATCTCCGTGCGTCGCTGAACTACCTGCTTCGTGACCCGAAGTTCGGTGGGCAAGGTGTCGCAGCGTTGACCGGTGCCGGCTACGACCAGGGCGGGGTCTTCAAGGACAAGACCTTCGGTTTCAACCTCTCCGGAAAGCCCGAAGTCGTGTTCACGGACGATCAGTGGCGGTTGCTGCAGCAGTACATCCCGGCCGTGACAGGTCAACCGCTGACCACACCCGAATCGCCGTCGGTAGCACCTGCTCTCGCAGGTGATCCGGCAGCACCAGTTCCGGGTGCGGCGGCGTTCGATCCGCAGGCGTACATGAACACACGCCTGGATAAATACGGCAAGGACGTCGGCAAGATCGGTCAGGACGCTCTGCTCGAAATCTTCGGGCTCAAGGGCACTCCCATCGATCCGAACAGCTACTACCGACAGGCCTTTGAGCAGGCGTCGAAGGCCACAGTGCCGTCGGCGGGTGCTGCTCCCGGTCTCACCGCCGGGTCGCAGTACAACGTCGGCACCACCAATCGACCGGACCAGATTTACGCCGGCGACGGCGCTGCCCCGGTCGACCAGTCCACAACCATCAACATTCAGGTCCAGTCTGTCGAAGAGGCATTCGCGAAAGCGAAAACCTATGCGGCGCAGCTGGCCCTGCAGCACGGGGCGAGGTGGAGTTAGTTGTTCGATTCGACAGCGAAGGTGGAAATCTTCGGTTGCGACGGGTCGTACTTCTGCCTCGCGGGTGAGGGTCAGGGCGCCGAAGGGGTGTACCTGTCCACCAACCCGCGAGGCATTTACGACGCACCGGTGTCGACGATCTGGAAGTCTTCGGCCTTCCAGATCGGCGGCAGCTACCGAGGTAAACGCATTAACCAACGCGAAGTCGTGTTCGGCGTCGAAATTCTCGGAGACTCGTCCGAGGAATGGGAGGAGAACGACTCCCGATGGCGCAAGGCTTGGGACTACGAAATCGATCCGTGGGACCCCAACGGATCTCAGACTCGGATGCGGATCACCACCGAACGGTCCGGCTCACGGGATCTGCTGCTCCAGCTGTCCGAGAACCCGGACTTCGCGTCAGACAAAGATCCGCGCCTGACCGGTCACGGCACCGTACCGATGACCGCGATCGCCGGGCAACCGATGTGGTTCCAGGACGACGAGCTCGACGGGTGGAAGCTGGAGGGCGGCACGTCGGGGTCCGGGACTGTCACTATCTCGAACCCGACCGACCAGCCGATGCTCATCAAATGAACACCTTCCAGCGCGGCGCGCAGGAGTCGGTGTGGGAGACGGTGCCGCAGCCGACCTGCGACGCGTTCAAGTACGGCGGCAAGAACGGCTA
>NZ_JBEOXI010000802.1:0-1488 GCF_040296465.1 Streptomyces sp. NPDC002130 | reverse complement strand
GCCCGCGTTCCAGGAGGCCTACGAGATCGCCCTGGAGCGCTGCGGCACCTCGAACGCCCCCTGGTACCTGATCCCGGCCGACCACAAGTGGTACATCAGGCCGGGATCTGACGAGATCGTCCGGTGTCCGTCGAATCACGAAAGTATGGAGGGCCAGTGAGCCAGGAACGTAGAACCGCAATTGTCACGGGTGCAGCACGCGGAATCGGTGCGGCCGTAGCGAAGCGACTGTCGGAAGACGGTTTTGCCGTCGCCGTGCTCGACCTCGACGAAGCGGCGTGTGCCGGAACCGTCGACGCGATCAAGGCTGCAGGCGGCCAGGGCTTGGCCGTCGGCGCTGACGTCTCCGACGAGGCTTCGGTTGCTGCAGCGGTGGATCGTGTTGCCGCAGAACTGGGTGCACCTACCGTGCTGATCAACAATGCCGGCATCACTCGCGACAACCTTCTGTTCAAGATGAGCGTTGCCGAGTGGGATTCGGTGATGAACGTCCACCTGCGTGGAGCGTTCCTCATGTCGCGTGCGGTGCAGAAGTACATGGTGGAAGCGAAGTTCGGCCGCATCGTGAACCTCTCGAGCACGTCGGCTCTCGGCAACCGCGGACAGGTCAACTACTCCGCAGCCAAGGCCGGGATGCAGGGATTCACCAAGACGTTGGCCTTCGAGCTGGGCAAGTTCGGCGTCACCGCCAACGCCATTGCCCCCGGATTCATCGAAACCGAGATGACCGCCGCAACGGCCGAGCGCATGGGAGTCGGCTTCGAGGACTTCAAGACCGCTGCCGCTTCGCAGATTCCGGTCAACCGCGTCGGTCAGCCCGAGGACATCGCGCACACCGCGTCGTTCTTCGTCAGTGAAGGCGCGGGCTTCGTTTCCGGTCAGGTCGTCTACGTCGCCGGTGGACCGAAGGACTGACAGTCCGCTCACCGCTCGAACCGAAGGAATGGGCATGGCTTTCGACGAAGAGGCAGTATCGCGTGACATCACCGACAAGGTGAACGCGCTTCTCGCGGAAAACGATCCGAGCAGTGTGTCGGTATCGGATTTCCTCGGCGCACGATTCGACGCCGGACTGGCGTGGGTTCATTTCCCCGAAGGTCATGGGGGACTCGGTGTACCGCAGAGCTTTCAGCGGCAGGTGAACGCTCAGCTGGAGGCTGCCGGTGCACCCGGCCCGGCCACCGGCAAGAACGGGATCGGACTGGGCATGGCGGCACCGACCATCGCTGCCTTCGGTACCGAGGAGCAGAAGCAGAAGTTCCTGCGCCCGTTGTGGACTGCGGAGACGGTCTACTGCCAGCTGTTCAGTGAGCCGGGCGCAGGTTCGGACCTTGCGGCGGTCGCTACCCGTGCCGTCCGCGACGGCGACGACTGGATAGTCAACGGGCAGAAGGCCGATGTACTCGATCGGGGCGTCGAACCAGACGTAGAAGACCTTGCCCTCCGCGGCGAGGTCCGGCCAGGTGTCGGCGGGGACCGGGACGCCCC
>NZ_JBEOXI010000801.1:0-1488 GCF_040296465.1 Streptomyces sp. NPDC002130 | reverse complement strand
CCCCGCCTCACCCGGCGGCGCCGCCGCCGACCGGTCGGAGCCGTCCGCACTCCCCAGGCGGACCCGCCGCGCGGAGATCGCCTCGAGCGGCCCGGTGTTGAGCGTGATCGAAGCCAGTCCGCACCTACGCTCGGCGTCGACTCCGGTGACCCCGCTTGCGCGCAGGTCGAGAAGCGCCAGATGCGTGTCGGTTCCACCGGACACGGTACGCAGGCCGCGAGCTTCCAACGACTGCGCGAGCGCCGACGCGTTGGCAACCACTTCCTGTGCATACCAACGATATTCCGGCGTCATTGCTTCTTTGAAGGCAACCGCCTTCGCGGCGATCGCATGCATCATCGGACCACCTTGGATGAAGGGGAACACCGCGCGATCGACAACCGAGGCGTGCGCGCTGCGGCACAAGATCATTCCGCCGCGCGGGCCTCTGAGGACCTTGTGCGTCGTCGCGGAGACCACGTCGGCATACGGAACACACGACGGTATCGCTCGGCCTGCGACGAGTCCGATGAAGTGGGCGGCGTCGACCCACAGGATCGCACCGACCTCGTCAGCGATCGAGCGGAAGGCTGCGAAGTCGATGGTGCGGGAGTACGCGGTCGCGCCGGCGACGATGATTTTCGGCTTGTGCGCCAGAGCCAGGGTGCGAACCTCGTCGTAGTCGATCAATTCGGTGGCCGAATCGACGTGATAGGGAACGGTGGTGAACCACTGCCCCGAAAAGCTGACCCGAGACCCGTGAGTCAGATGCCCACCGTGCGGCAGACTCATCGCCAGCACGGTGTCGCCGGGCTTGGCGAATGCGGCGTACACCGCGAGATTTGCAGTGGCTCCCGAATGCGGTTGGACGTTGACGTGCTCAGCGCCGAACAGTGCTTTCGCCCGGTCGATCGCCAGATTCTCGGCTGCGTCGACGTACTCGCACCCGCCGTAGTAACGCCGACCCGGATAGCCCTCGGCGTACTTGTTGCTCAGGGTCGAACCCAAGGCGGCCAGTACGGCGGGGCTGGTGAAGTTCTCGCTCGCGATGAGTTGAAGTCCGCCGCGCTGACGCTCGAGTTCGGCCAGCGCAATAGCCGCGATCTCGGGGTCTGCCGTGGCAAGCTCACCGAAATCCGGTCCCCAATACGTGGATTCCCCCGCGCGCTCGCCGCCGGCGCCGACCATCGTTACGAAACTCCCTCTACGAGACTTTCCGGACTGGTGCCCAATACCTCGGCGATGGATTCTGCCGAGACGGCACCCACTCGCAAGATACGCGGTGAATTGCCGGTCAGGTCGACGATCGTGGTACAACATCTCGCACACCACGGGTGAGTTCGACGCGTCGAATCCCGATGTGGTGCACGATCTCGAGCCGGGAACGCTCCCCCGCACCACCTTCGGTTTGATGTGCGCTGCCCTCGCACTCCGTCGAGACCGCGGCATCTGGGCCGTGACCTCCTGCGGCCAGGGGGTGACGCCCTGGGCGTGCACACCGTGGTCGCC
>NZ_JBEOXI010000800.1:0-1488 GCF_040296465.1 Streptomyces sp. NPDC002130 | reverse complement strand
GGGCCTGCGGGTCCCAGCGGGCGAGGGAGTCCGTGGAGGTGAAGGCGGGCAGGGCGGTGCGGTTGCCGGCCTTGAGGGTTGCTCTACTACCCGGTCCAGTACGAGGGACTGGAAGATTCGAAGAACATCTTCTACACGGGTGCAACGACCAACCAGCAGATCATCCCGGCTCTGGATTACCTGAAGGAGAAGGGTGTCAAGTCGCTGTATCTGGTCGGCAGCGACTACGTGTTCCCGCAGACCGCCAACCGCATCATCAAGGCGTACGCGGCAGCGAACGGCATCGAGATCAAGGGCGAGGATTACACGCCTCTGGGTTCGACCGACTTCTCCACCATCGTGAACAAGGTCCGCACAGCCGACGCCGATGCCGTGTTCAACACACTCAACGGCGATTCCAACGTCGCATTCTTCCGTGAATACTCGAATGTCGGCCTGAAGCCCGCCGACATGCCCGTCGTCTCCGTCTCTATTGCGGAGGAAGAGGTCGGTGGTATCGGAGTCCAGAACGTCGAAGGCCAGCTGACGGCGTGGAACTACTACCAGACCATCGACTCCCCCGAGAACAAGAAGTTCGTCGCGGCGTACAAGGCAAAGTTCGGCCAGGACAAGCCCACGTCCGATCCGATGGAAGCGGCATACACCTCCGTCTACCTCTGGAAGAACACCGTCGAGAAGGCCAACTCGTTTGCGGTCAAGGATATTCAGGACAACGCCGACGGTGTGACCTTCCAAGCGCCCGAAGGACTCGTCACCATCGACGGCGACAACCACCACATCACCAAGACTGCCCGGATCGGCGAAATCCGTTCCGACGGACTGATCTACACGGTCTGGGATTCGGGACAGCCGATCGAGCCGGATCCGTACCTGAAGAACTACCCCTGGGCTGAGGGGCTCGGTAGCTGATCGACAAAAGGCGGAATTGACGGAATCGGCGAGTAGAGAGGTGGAGCGTCTGTCATGGATGTTGTGATCGGGCAGTTGTTCACGGGTTTGAGTATCGGATCGATTCTCCTGTTGGCAGCGTTGGGGTTGTCTCTCACGTTCGGGCAGATGGGTGTCATCAACATGGCACACGGCGAGTTCATCATGGCCGGCTCGTACACCGCATACGTAGTGCAGCAGGTGATCTCGAATGCAACGGGATCGTTGATCATTTCTCTGCTCGTCGGTTTCGTCGTCGGCGGACTGATGGGTGTTGTGCTCGAAGTGGTCCTGGTATCGCGGATGTACCACCGACCCCTCGACACCCTGTTGGTGACATTCGGCGTCGGATTGATCCTTCAGCAGTTGGCGCGTGACATCTTCGGCGCGCCGGCAGTCAATGTTTCGGCGCCGAGCTGGCTTTCGGGCGGGGTCGATATTTTCGGCGCCGTGGTGCCGAAAACCCGCATCTTCATTCTGGTGTTGGCGATCGCTGGAGTGTTCGCTCTTTCGGTCGGACTGTAGCAGTCGTCGTTGGGTAGAGTGATCCGGGCCGTCGTC
>NZ_JBEOXI010000799.1:0-1489 GCF_040296465.1 Streptomyces sp. NPDC002130 | reverse complement strand
CGGCAATTTCGGCCCGGCCACCGTAATTCACGCACATGGTCAAGTTCATGACTGTGTTGTTCTTGGTCAGTTCTTCGGCGATCTCGAGTTCCTTGATCACGCTGGCCCACAGGCGCGGCTTACGACCGGCCCAGCGAACCCGCACACCCATTTCGTTCATCTCGTCGCGTCGGCGGCGGATGACGTCACGGTTGAAGCCCATCAGGAATCGAACCTCGTCGGGACTGCGCTTCCAGTTCTCGGTGGAGAAGGCGTAGGCGGATAGCCACTCGACACCCATCTCGATGCACCCGCACACCGTGTCCATCAAGACCGCTTCACCGCGTTCGTGCCCGGCGGTTCGCGGCAGACCGCGCTCCTGCGCCCACCGTCCGTTGCCGTCCATCACCAGCGCGACGTGGCGCGGAATGAGTTCGGTTTGCAGGATCGGCGGGGTCGCTCCGGACGGATGTGGGTCCGGTGGCCGGATCACCCGATCAGCAGCAGAGTCAAGCGGAGTTCGCGGTTCGCGTCGTCGAATCACGTGTTCCATCCTGCCTCACGGGCAAGTCGACCTCGACGGCTGCATGCGGCCTCGAACGCTCGATCAGCGGCAACGTCCGCAATTGACGCTCGAGATGCCACTGCAGATGCGCCGCGACCAGTCCGCTGGCTTGCGTCCGCAGCGTCGCGGGCGCCGAATCGGTGCCCTCCCACTCCCCTCGGAGCAGCGCTTCCATCAAGTCGAGCACTCCGGGCGACGGCGTCGCAGCACCTGCCGGGCGACAGTAGGTACACACGGCTCCGCCGGCGGCGACATGAAATGCACGGTGCGGTCCCGGAGCGCTGCAGCGGGCGCACTCTTCGAGGGCCGGCGCCCAACCCGCATAGCCCATGGCTCGCAACAAGAACGCGTCGAGCACGAACTCGACCGGCCGCGCCTGCTCGGCGATCGCGCGCAGTGCTCCCACCGTCAATCGCTGAAGCTGCGAGGCCGGCGCGCGTTCCTCACCGGCCAACCGCTCGGCAGTTTCGAGTACGGCGCAGGCCGTGGTGTACCGGCTGTAGTCGTCGACTATGTCGGTGGCGAAAGCATCGACCGTCTGCACCTGGGTGATGATGTCGAGATTCTTGCCCGGAAGTAGTTGCACGTCGATGTGAGCAAACGGTTCGAGTCTGGCACCGAACTTGGAGGTGGTTCGGCGGACACCCTTGGCCACGGCACGGACCAACCCGAACTGGCGGGTGAGCAACGTGACGATGTGGTCGGCTTCGCCCAGTTTGTGCAGGCGCAGCACTCACCTTGGCAGTAAATGCTTGTCTGAGACGCAGGTTGGCGTAGGTTCCACCCTCGCCAGTCCGTTGAAGACTCGCCCGTAATTCGATTGATCGTGTAGATGCGAAGCGTGTACGTATACGAGTTGAAAACGCTGTAACCAGCGTCTGTGTAGTAGATAGTGGATGAAACCTGGGTTCCTACTGCGGCACCAACACCCGGGTCGTATCCCCA
>NZ_JBEOXI010000798.1:0-1492 GCF_040296465.1 Streptomyces sp. NPDC002130 | reverse complement strand
GGAGGTACCGCGGCGGACGTCACACCTATCCGCGACGGCATCGTGTGGGATCTCCGTCTGCCGCGTACTCTGCTCGCCGCGCTCTGCGGTGCCGGTCTCGGGTTGTGTGGAGCGATCATGCAGTCGCTGCTTCGCAATCCACTGGCCGATCCGTTTGTCCTCGGCATCTCGTCCGGCGCCTCGACCGGTGCCGTACTGATCGTGATCCTCGGAGTGGGGTCGGGAGTGATCGGCCTGTCGAGCGGCGCCTTCATCGGCGCGGTGATCTCCTTTGCCCTTGTGCTGCTGCTCGCCCACGCGGCCGGCGGCACGCCGGATCGGGTGATCCTGGCCGGTGTCGCCGCGACCCAACTGTTCTCCGCGCTCACCTCGTTCATCGTCATCACCTCGGCCGATCCCGAGCAGACCCGCGGCGTGATGTTCTGGCTCCTGGGCTCACTCGGCGGCGCCGACTGGCTCGACGTCGCGCTCTGCGCTGCGGTGGTCGCAGTCGGCCTCGTGGTCTGTCTGACTCACTCCCGCGCACTCGACGCCTTCGCCTTCGGTGAAGACGCGGCGGCGTCACTGGGAGTGAACGTGTGGCGGGTGCGCGTGACCCTTTTGTTGGCAACAGCTTTGATGACCGCGGTGATCGTGAGCGTCGCTGGCGCCATCGGCTTCGTGGGCCTCGTCCTCCCTCATGCGGCACGGGCCCTCGTCGGGTCGAACCACCGCCGACTCCTGCCCGCGTCTGCACTGATCGGCTCCATCTTCCTGGTCTGGGTCGACGCTGTGGCACGCACAGCCATTGCACCGCAGGAACTCCCGGCCGGCGTGGTGACCGCGCTGGTCGGTGTGCCTGCGTTTGCCGTCATCCTCTGGAGACGGAAGGCCAGGCCATGACACTCGAAGCAACCGGTGTCAGCTGGCGGGTCGGCGAGGCGCTCATAGTCGACGACCTCGACGTGTCCCCCATCGTCGGAAGCACGGTAGGACTCCTCGGCCCCAATGGCTCGGGTAAGTCGACACTGCTGAAACTGCTTGCCGGGCAGAACCGTCCGACGTCCGGTGTGGTGGCTCTGGACCGAACTCCGTTGCCTGACTGGAAACGCCGCGATGTCGCGCGCCGGATTGCCACCGTCGATCAGCACAGCAACACCGAGATCGACCTGACGGTAGCCGAGGTCGTCGAACTCGGACGCACACCGCATCGCGGACTATGGGGCGGGCAGTCGGATTCCGACCGCGACGCCGTCCGCGCTGCGATCGAACACACCGATCTCGGCGGCATGCTGGACCGTTCGTGGCACACGCTCTCGGGTGGGGAGCGCCAACGCGCCAGATGCCGCTTCGACGGCCATCTCCGGTAGATGGCGGGTCGATGCACGCCCGCTCTCGTCGCCACCGAACCGATCGACAGCTCCGCATATCCGTTCTCCCCCAACAACTCCAGGGTTGCCGCCAGAACGGCGTCGTCGATCCGCTCGTCGCGGGCGCGCACCAACTACACCAC
>NZ_JBEOXI010000797.1:0-1495 GCF_040296465.1 Streptomyces sp. NPDC002130 | reverse complement strand
GCCCAGGCGAGGTCCGGACCTGCGGCCGCCACGTCCAGCAACTGGGCCGCCGGGGTGGCCAGAACAGCGCACTCTGATGGCCCGCCCGGTACGCGTCGTCGTCCTCGGTGCCGGATCGTGGGGAACCACGGTGGCCGGCCTCGCTGCCCGCAACACTCCCACCCTGCTGTGGGCACGAAATTCCGAAGCGGCCGACGAAATCAATTCGCAACGGACCAACTCCAAATACCTTGGTGAGCGCAAACTTCCCAAGGGACTCAAGGCAACCTCGGATCTGGTCGAAGCCGCTCGCGAAGCGGACGTCCTCGTCTGCGGAGTGCCGTCGCACGCCGTTCGCGCCACCCTCGCCGAGATCGCCAACGAGGTTCGGGCCTGGGTGCCGGTGTTGTCACTGTCCAAGGGCCTCGAACCCGGCACCCGGCAGCGTCCCACCGAAGTGATCGCCGAGTGCCTGCCCGGCCATCCCGTCGGACTGCTCGCGGGCCCCAACATCGCCAAGGAGATCGTCGACGGCATGGCCGCGGCATCGGTCGTGGCCACCCAGGACGATCGCGTCGCCGCCGCGCTGCAACCGCTCTTCGCGTCGTCGGTCTTCCGTGTCTACCGCAACACCGACGTGCTCGGCTGCGAACTCGGCGGCATCCTCAAGAACATCGTCGCCATCGCCTCCGGCATGGCGGACGGCTTGGGCGTCGGTGACAACACCCGCGCGATGGTGCTCGCACGCGGTCTCGCCGAGATGACCCGACTCGGTGAGGCGATGGGCGCCAACCCGCGCACCTTTGCCGGCTTGACAGGCGTCGGCGATTTGATTGCCACCTGCATGGCTCCGACTTCCCGTAACCGTCGCGTCGGCGAAGCTCTGGCGCAGGGCCTGACCGTCGAGGAGGCTGTCGCCAAGCTCGGTCAGGTCGCAGAGGGCGTCAAGACCGCCCCCACCGTCATGGATCTGGCCCGCGAATACGGCGTCGACATGCCGATCGCCGCGGAGGTCGAGGCCGTCATCGGTGGTCGCCAAAGTGCCAGCGACGCATATCGCGGACTTCAGAAGGTTGCCCCGGGCGGCGAGCACGAAGTGGCGTGAGGAAGATCTACAGGTATCTAGCGATTTGGCTAGATACCTGTAGATCGCCCGAGATCACGGAATTGGAGCGTCGACGAAGATGTCGATCGCCAGCGGTGACCGACCGCCGTACTGCGAGAAATCCGAGATCCCCGCCTCGCGCAGGATCTCGACGTCGAGCACCGTGCGACCGGTATCCGTGCCGGCGGGACGCCCGAGAATCTCGACCGCCGCATCGGCCATGATCTCGGGTGAACGCGAGTGATCGATGCTGTCATCTCCCCCGAGCAAGTTTCCGACAGCGGCCGTGGCGATCATGGTCTCCGGCCACAGGCAATTACTCGAAATCGGTGCACCTGAATACTCTGCGGCGATGCCCAAGGCCGCCAAAGTCATTCCGTATTTGGCCAGCATGTAGCCCGGATAAGCACC
>NZ_JBEOXI010000796.1:0-1495 GCF_040296465.1 Streptomyces sp. NPDC002130 | reverse complement strand
GCCCGGCCCGGGTTGATTCTTGTCGGGGGGGGGCGCGCCCCCGGGTCTGGCGGGCTGGGGCTGGTCGCTCCGCCGTTTGACCAACACCTGCCCGGGGGTGTCGTTGCAACACAACGTCACCCGCGGACAACACCGACCTTTCGTTCCACCCAAGGCTCGTACTGAAGGAGGACGCGATGACCATCCTGGCCCCCGTGACAAAGTCCGAATCATCGACAGACCCGCGCGATCCTCTTGCGCGCCTGGAAAATCTGTTCGACCCCGGCACGACAGTGCCGCTCCACGCCCGCGACAAGTCCGGCGTGCTCGCTGCGTCCGGAAACATCGACGGCGTGCGCACCATCGCATACTGCTCCGACGCCACCGTCATGGGCGGCGCCATGGGCGTCGACGGTTGCAAACACCTCGTCAAAGCCATCGATACCGCCATCGAGGAAGAGTCCCCCATCGTGGGCCTCTGGCACTCCGGTGGCGCGCGTCTGGCTGAAGGCGTCGAAGCGCTCCACGCCGTCGGACTTGTCTTCGAGGCCATGGTCCGCGCGTCGGGTCTCATACCTCAAATTTCGGTCGTGCTCGGCTTTGCCGCCGGTGGAGCCGCGTACGGTCCAGCCCTCACCGACGTCGTGATCATGGCGCCGGAAGGCCGAGTGTTCGTCACCGGCCCAGACGTAGTTCGCAGTGTCACCGGCGAACAGGTCGACATGGTGTCACTCGGCGGCCCGGACACACACACCAAGAAGTCGGGTGTCGCGCACATCGCCGCACACGACGAGGCCGACGCATTGCACCGCGCGCGCCGCCTGGTCTCGATGATGTGCGAGCAGGGCGAATTCGATCAGCGGGCAGCGGAACTCGGCGACAGTGATCTGCGCGCCATGATGCCTGCGTCCGCAAAACGTGCATACGACGTTCGTCCGATCGTTCACGAAATGCTCGACAACGTCGAAGGTGAGTCGAGTTTCGAAGAACTGCAAGGTAATTACGCCCGGAGCATCGTCACCGGTTTCGGTCGGATGGCCGGACGCACCGTTGGCGTCATCGCGAACAACCCACTGCGACTCGGGGGGTGCCTGAACTCCGAAAGCGCCGAGAAGGCCGCTCGATTCGTGCGACTGTGCAACGCATTCGGCGTGCCGCTCGTGGTCGTCGTCGATGTTCCCGGGTATCTGCCGGGCGTGTCGATGGAGTGGGAAGGCGTGGTTCGGCGCGGAGCGAAGTTGCTTCACGCCTTCGCCGAGGCAACCGTCCCCCGCGTCACCGTCGTCACTCGAAAGATCTACGGCGGCGCCTACATAGCAATGAACTCGCGAGCACTCGGTGCCACGGCCGTATTCGCTTGGCCCAACTCCGAAGTAGCCGTGATGGGCGCGAAGGCCGCGGTCGGCATCCTGCACAAGCGGGCTCTCGCTGCGGCACCGGACGACGAGCGTGAAGCATTGCACGACCGTCTCGCCGCCGAACACGAGGCGATCGCGGGCGGCGTCGACCGCGCGGT
>NZ_JBEOXI010000795.1:0-1495 GCF_040296465.1 Streptomyces sp. NPDC002130 | reverse complement strand
CCCATTTCTCCGCCACCGAACCCGCCCTCGTGCCCGTGGCGCTGGGTGACCAGCCAGAAGGACCACGCCAGGGCATGCGGGACCGTGCAAAGAATGACGTGCTGGGCCTTGATCTTGCGGATCGCAGCCAGCACCTCGGCGTACTCCGACGCGAAGTGCACTGGCTGCCACACCGTGTAGTCGCGCTTTCCGTCCGGGTCGCGGAAGTTGTTGCCACTCCACTCGACCCGGAGTTCGGTGACGGTGCGGAGCGCATTGTTGGCACCGAGGAAGACGATCAGAGTTTCGATGCCTTCCTTGCCCAGCTCCGCTGCTGCGTCGAACGCCGTCATGCGCTTCTCTGCCTCAGAGCCTCGCGGCAGAACTCTCAGTGCGGCACGCTCGCCGTTGTTCTCGACGATCTGGCTGATCAGGTCGTCGTGTGGTTCGTGCAGGGCTGCCTCACACCCCTGCGCAGTCTTGGTCAGAGCATCACGAAGGTCCCACCCGTACACCGAAAGGTTGTGATTGATGGCAGAGAAAGTCGGCGCCTCGCTGCCCGGTCCGCGTTCCCAGTAGTCCTCCACCTCGTCCATGAAGGCACGTGCAGCAAAGAGCGCGAGCGGAACCTCCCAGAGGTCGAGCCGCGGTCCGAAGCGCTCTTCGAGGGTGCGGAGCAGCAGTTCGATGTTGAGTGGAAGCCCGCCCGGGCCGCCGTAACGGGGAAAGCGGAACTGGTCGAGCCGGCCCAGCTGGTGAGCAATGATCGCCGGAAACGACAGATCGGTATTGAAGATCGCCCCGCTCTGAAATCCCTGCGACAGCGAATCGCCGATGACCACCAACCTGTGGGGAGCATCGCCCCCAGGCGGAATAACCGGAATACCCACGGTGGGATCGAACTGCGGAACCCTGGGCCCTCCGGCTGCCGCAGCCACGACGTCGTCGGGAGTATCGGATGGAAGTTCCACGCCCACTCACCTCCGAAAAAATCCAGCTGGTCAGCTGATCAGTGGTGGCTTACGCCGATCGGCATTGTCCTGATCCGATTGCTTCTCGATCGACCTGACAACCTCGTCGGCCCACTGTTGATTTCGGCCGTCGAATTCTGCGCGGTCCCGGCGCGCGATACCGCGTCCGACCAGGATGGCAATCGGAATGGAACACACGACCCATACGAGTAGTACGCCTCCGACAATCCACCACATACTCAGTAATTGTGCCCGATTCGCCGACCGTTGTGCTCCAGGTCGAAACTTCTGTCCGAATCGTGGCGTTCAATTGAGGTGAGCTCGCAGGTCAGTAGCGATCGGCGTCGACAGTTTCGCGGACCTTACGGACCTGATTCCAACCACGAGCGGCGATGCCGAAGGCAACAAGCGACATCAGATCCGAGACCGTCAGACCGTGTTCTCGATTCAACGACCACAAGACCTGACCTTCCAGCGGTCCATTGAAGAACAGCCACGCCACCCCTGCACAGACGGTCGCCCGGGTCGCCTACCTGCGCGACCAT
>NZ_JBEOXI010000794.1:0-1495 GCF_040296465.1 Streptomyces sp. NPDC002130 | reverse complement strand
CCCGCGCCCCGTCAAGGGGCGCGGGGAACTGCGCGACGAGCCACGACGTCCGGCAGACGAACGGGGGCGCCCACCGCGTACGGTGAGCGCCCCTGCGCGAAAGCTACCGTTCGGGTCAGACCTGGCCGGCCTTCTCCAGCGCCGAGCAGCAGGTGTCGACCAGCAGACGCGTCACCACGTACGGGTCGACGTTGGCGTTCGGACGGCGGTCCTCGATGTAGCCCTTGCCGTCCTTCTCGACCTGCCAGGGGATACGGACCGAGGCGCCGCGGTTGGAGACGCCGTAGGAGTACTCGTTCCACGGGGCGGTCTCGTGCAGGCCGGTGAGGCGGTCGTCGATGCCGGCGCCGTAGTTCTTGACGTGGTCGAGCGGCTTGGAGCCCTCGCCGAGCGACTCGGCCGCGGTGATGATCGCGTCGTAGCTCTCGCGCATCGCCTTGGTGGAGAAGTTGGTGTGCGCACCGGCGCCGTTCCAGTCGCCCTTGACCGGCTTGGGGTCGAGGGTGGCGGCGACGTCGAAGTCCTCGGCGGTGCGGTAGAGCAGCCAGCGGGCCACCCACAGGTGGTCGGAGACCTCCAGCGGGGAGACCGGGCCGACCTGGAACTCCCACTGCCCGGGCATGACCTCGGCGTTGATGCCGGAGATGGCGAGACCGGCCTTCAGGCAGTTGTCCAGGTGCGCCTCGACGACGTCACGGCCGAAGATCTCGTCCGCGCCGACACCGCAGTAGTAGCCGCCCTGCGGGGCCGGGAAGCCGCCCTTGGGGAAGCCGAGCGGGTAGCCGTCCTTGAAGAACGTGTACTCCTGCTCGATGCCGAAGATCGGCTCCTGCGCCGCGAACTTCTCCGCGACCTCGGCCAGCGCCGCACGGGTGTTGCTGGCGTGCGGGGTGAGGTCGATGTTCAGGACCTCGCACAGCACCAGGATGTCGTCGCCGCCGCGGATCGGGTCGGGGCAGCTGAAGACCGGCTTGAGGACACAGTCCGAGGAGTGGCCCTCGGCCTGGTTGGTCGAAGACCCGTCGAAGCCCCAGATCGGCAGCGCGTCGAGACCGGCGGGGGAACCCGTGATGATCTTGGTCTTGGAACGCAGTTTGGCCGTCGGCTCGGTGCCGTCGATCCAGATGTACTCAGCCTTGAAGGTCACGGGCCACATCCTCGGGTGTGTCTGGGCGCGTATCGCGGGTGCTTGCGGCGCAGCGGCACCGGTGCGCCGCGTCTGCTGCCCGGCAGCCTGGCAACGGGCGATTTCCCGGCCATTGCTCGCATGTGAACCCCGTGTTACCTGGTCATACTGTGCCGCACTTCACGCCGTGAGGGTGTTTCGCGGGTGCGGCGCCGGTCACCGGCTCCCCTCCGTCAAGCCGGTGACCGGCGCCGCACGGCCCGCACGCGCCGGTCCACGTCCACAACGTGGCGGACGGCCTGCCAGTCGCCCTGGGCCAGCAGTTCGGGGACGACCCAGCGCATGCTCGCCGCCATCCGCCGGGCGAAG
>NZ_JBEOXI010000793.1:0-1496 GCF_040296465.1 Streptomyces sp. NPDC002130 | reverse complement strand
AGCAAATCGACGAAGAAGGATTCCGGCGGCGAGAAGAAAGTGCCGGTCGGCGGATATGTGTTGCGGGACGAGCCGATCGAGCTGAACGAGGGTCGTCCGCGTTTGAAGCTGCGAGTCCGAAATACCGGTGACCGTCCCATCCAGGTGGGTTCGCACTATCACTTCATGGAAGTCAATCGCGCGTTGTCGTTCGATCGTGAACAGTCCTTCGGCTGGCGCCTCGATATTCCCGCGGGCACGGCGGTCAGGTTCGAGCCGGGCGACGAGAAGGAAGTGACGTTGGTGCCGTTCGGCGGCAAGCAACGAGTGCAAGGCTTCAACGGACTTGTCGACGGTTGGGCGCCGACCCACGCCGCCTACCGGCCGAGGCTTCCCGGAGCCGTCCAGCGTGCCGAAGAACTCGGCTTCCTGTCCGAACCTCAAACCGACTGATTCTCGTTCACGGCGGACGAAGGAGAGCAACACCCATGACAAGCATTTCGAGACAAGAGTATTCGGGTCTGTTCGGGGTTACCACGGGTGACCAGATCAGGCTCGGCAACACCGACCTGTACATCGAGGTCGAGGAAGATCTTCGAACCATCGGCGACGAGTCGATCTACGGCGGCGGCAAGACGCTGCGCGACGGCATGGGCCAGGATCCGGAGTCGTGCAGCATCGACGGTGCCCTCGACCTCGTGATCACCAACGTGGTTATCGTCGATGCAACCATCGGCGTCGTCAAGGCAGACGTGGGAATCAAGGACGGGAAGATCGTCGGCTGGGGCAAGGCGGGAAACTCCAGCACGATGGAAGGCGTCACTCCGGGGCTGACGACCGGTCCGGCGACCGACGCGATCTCCGGTGAGCAGATGATTCTCACTGCCGCCGGCATCGATCCACACGTGCACCTCGTGTCACCGCAGCAGGCGTATCACGCGCTCAGTGGGGGAGTGACCACGCTGATCGGTGGCGGCATCGGCCCGACCGACGGAACCAACGGCACCACCATCACTTCCGGTATCTGGAACATGGAGATGATGCTCAAGGCCAACGAGGGTTTGCCGGTCAACGTCTGCATGTTGGGCAAGGGGAACTCGTCCGGGCATCAGTCGCTGGTCGAACAGATCAAGGCCGGTGCGGCCGGTCTGAAGGTCCACGAGGACTGGGGCGCAACCCCGGCCACGATTCGTGAGTCTCTGCGGGTGGCAGACGAAATGGATGTTCAGGTCGCCATTCACACGGATACGCTCAACGAGGCCGGCTACGTCGAGGACACCATCGCGGCCTTCGAAGGACGCACGATTCACACCTATCACAGCGAGGGCGCGGGTGGCGGCCACGCACCCGACATTCTGCGGGTGACGGGAGAGGACAACGTACTTCCGGCGTCGACCAACCCGACGTTGCCGTACGGCATCAACACTCAGGCCGAACTCTTCGACATGATCATGGTCTGTCACAACCTCAATCCCAAAGTGCCCTCGGATGTTTCTTTTGCCGAGTCCCGCGTTCGC
>NZ_JBEOXI010000792.1:0-1497 GCF_040296465.1 Streptomyces sp. NPDC002130 | reverse complement strand
GTGAAATCTTCGATCGCAGAATTGGGACCTTCGTGAACCAGCGGAACCCGGGCTTTGAATCCGACGACGGTCAGGGCAGGTTTTTCCACAAGCATGTAGTCCATCGGTGTGGCTCCTTCCAACGTCACGTGAATGACAAGTTTCGGTTGTGATTTGAGAACGGCGGGAGCACGTTTGACCGCGCCGGGGCTCACTCCGTGAAATGCGGTGAACGCTCGTGTGAAGGCTTCCGCGGACGAGTAGCCGTATTTCACGGCGGTCTCCAACACCCCTGATCTGCTGACGGACAACTCGGCGCCGGCCACGGTGAGTCGACGTCGACGGATGTATTCGGATACGGGAATGCCGGCCAGGGCCGAGAACATCCTCCGAAAGTGATACTCCGAGGTGGTTGCCAGCCTTGCCATCTCGGCTGTGTCGATCTCGCCGCGCAGATTGCTCTCGATGTACTCGAGTGCGCGGTTCAGTCCGTCGATCATCGTGTCTTCCTGTTCACGGGTTTCACGCTACGCAGATCGCTTGGGTCGTACCCGACTATCCGTGCCCGAAAAAGTAGGGCAGGAAATGCATCTGGACAACTCAGTTAATCATCATTATCTTGAATCGAACATCGTTGGTTGACCAGGAGGCACAGTGAGCACCCGTTTTCCGCAGGCCGAATTGACCGAGGTGCCCGAGGACATCGCCACCAAGATTCTCGAGATCCAGGAGAAGTCGGGGTTCGTGCCCAACGTCTTCCTGATGTTCGCTCGGCGCCCGGCCGAGTTCCGGGCATTCTTCGCGTACCACGACGCGATCATGCTCAAGGAAGATTCCGCGCTCACCAAGGGTGATCGCGAAATGATCGTCACCACGATCTCTGCGGCCAACAAATGTACGTACTGTGTCGTCGCGCATGGCGCGATTCTGCGGATTTACGAGAAGAAGCCGCTGGTCGCCGATCAGGTTGCGGTCAACTATCGCACCGCAGAGATCTCCGATCGTCAGCGCGCGATGCTCGACTTCGCCACGAAGGTGAACTCCGGCTCGCACGAAATCGCCGACGTCGACTTCGATGCCCTCCGTGAGCACGGCTTCGGTGACGAGGACGCGTGGGACATCGCCGCGATCACTGCATTCTTCGGGCTCAGCAATCGCATGGCGAGTTTCTCCGGCATGCTGCCCAATCCGGAGTTCTACCTGATGGGGCGCGTTCCGCGGTCCTGATTCTTGCGGGTAGAGCAGCAGCTCTCAATTTTTCGGACCGACCGGTCGTAACGTCTGGGGTTCAGCTGACGAAGTAAAGGCTGTCCACGCCGGAATTGCCGTCTTCGTAAAGAAGGCCGAAAGGTTGAGCGCTATGTCGGAGAAGTCCATCGCCCATTCTCGGAGGGTCCGCTCTGCGGCCGCCGGTGCCGTACTAGGCGAGCCGGGGGCTGTGCCGAGGGGTGTGCCAGTCATGCCACCCACTTTCGCAACGCTGTTGCCAAAGTGCAAGCGCCGGGGACAATGGGGGCG
>NZ_JBEOXI010000791.1:0-1499 GCF_040296465.1 Streptomyces sp. NPDC002130 | reverse complement strand
CTCGCCGCTGCCCGTCGTCTCGAACAGAGTGTCCTTGCCGCGCGTCTCGTTGACGAAGAACGGCCTGTCCTTGCGGCTCGCGCCTCTCCGAACGACTTCGACGCTCTTTCGTCCCAACCGAAGGTGAGCCAGGCATGACCGATCAGAACGATCCGCGTAACTCGGGTGGGCCGCGCCGTGAGGATCCCGAGGCGACCGAGGTGTGGGGGCGTACGCCCGACCAGCCGACGGAGCAGTACGGGACGGTGTCCGGCCAGAATCCGAACCAGCCGACGGAGTATTTCGGTCAGCAGCCGGGGGCACAGCAGTATCCCTACGGTGGCCCGGATCAGAACACGGAGTACTTGGGGCAGCAGGGGCAGCAGCCGAATCCCACTCAGGCGTTCCCTGCCTACAACCCGCAGTTCGATCCGCAGGCGCCGCCGCCCGGAGCGACGCAGGCCTATCCGCCGTACACGGCCCAGCAGTACGGGACCACGGATCAGTACGGAAATACGCAGCAGTACGGAAATACACAGCAGTATCCGGTTGCCGGTGGTGGCGGTGGTGTCCCGCCGGAACAGCCGTTCATCGAGGACGGGTCGTCGGGAGGCGGCAAGAAGCGCAAGCTCGCGACATGGGTGGCCGCCGGCGTGGTCGGGATCCTGGTCGCCGTGATCGCGATCGTCGCGTTCTCGGCGTTCGGTTCGAACGACAAGGGCACCCAGACCGCTTTCGTTCCCCCGACGACCACGACGCAGGCGCCGACCACCACACCGCCGAAGGCGAGCACCACGGCACCGACTCCGACGACGGATTCCCCGCTCAGCCAGCTTCCGGGCGGGCTCGGCGAAGTCATCGGTGACGCCGGGGGAGCCGTCGGCACCGTCAAGTCGAATGACGGCGGCACATTGGTCATCGATTCGATCGGCGGCTCGCAGGTGACGATCCTGACCACTGCGGACACCACGCTCATCGCGCTCAACCGTGCCACCATCGCCGATCTGCAACCGGGGGACAACATCGTCGTCGACGGAACGCCGGTGGAGAACGGGACGATGACCGCCAACACGATTCTGAGTACGTCGCTGCCGAAGTTCGGCAACTGAGTCGTTCACGACACATCGGGCGAGTCCACCAGGGTGTCGCGGGAGGTTGAAGCCGCGAGTCGCTACCCTGGAGGGTGATGACTGGAATGTGGTTCGGACTGGCAGCAATTGCACTCGCAGGCGCGGGTGCGCTTCTGTACGTCGACAGGACGAGGCGAGATCAATCCGGGCGAGTGCGTCAGATCTGGGCCAAGGCGCAGGGTTACACGTACACGGCCACTGACGATCAGCTGGCAGGCGAATGGCACCGCGCGGTCATGGCCAAGCAGGACTACCTCACAGCCACCGACGTCGTCCGAGGCCGCCTCGTCTACCTGTCCATGGTGAGGCCGAACTTGTAGAGGCCGTGCAGGACGAACAGCCACCCGGTCACGGCCCGCGAGATCAGGAGCGCGGCGCCGTGCAGCCCGG
>NZ_JBEOXI010000790.1:0-1499 GCF_040296465.1 Streptomyces sp. NPDC002130 | reverse complement strand
CCCGTGGTGTTCCTCCGTCTGCACCCTCGCATACCAAGCGGCCCTGGACTCGATGGATGGTCAAGGACTCAAATGCACGACGATGAACGTCAGCGCGGACACCTCCGGATTCCGCACTCGCCCAGGAGTATCCGCCACCGTCGAAGTCACCGTCAGTTGTGAAGTCTCCTACGACGCCCTCGGATGGCCCGGCGTCAGCGGAGGACGAACCATCGAGGTCACGGCAATCTCACCCATCGACACATTCCGGGAGCGCACCAGATGATCACCGCCCTGCGTAAGCGACTCACCTCCAGGCTCCCCGAAGAACGCGACAAGGGTTCCGTGACCCTGATGACCGTGATACTCGCCCCCATCCTCATATTCTTCGTGTGGGGACTCATCGTCGACGGCGGCGGAATGCACACCGCAGCTCAACGCGCCGACAACGTCGCCGAAGACGCCGCCCGCGCGTCCGGACAGCAGATCGTCGGAACACTCAGCGCGCGAGGCATCGATACGGTTGTCGACCCCGTACGCGCAGTGGCGGCCGCGAAACGCTACCTCGCCGACGCCGGTGTAGAGGGCGAGGTCATCCCCACCGGGCCTCGAACATTGCTGATCACCACCCGCATCATCTACGACAACAAGCTTTTACCCCTTGGTTCGAAAGTGATCACGGGCAGCGCAACCGTGAACCTCAACCGCACCAACGCAGGGGAGGTGTACCGGCCATGAGTACTCGCACAGTCCGATCCCGCCTCGCAGGACTCGGGTACCTCCTCATCCTGCTTCTGCTCGTGGCAGGGATCCCCGCAGCACTATGGGCATTGCGCGGAAATCCTCTCGACATCCCCTTCTCGGATTTCGAAAGTCTGCTCTCCAGCCCCGACGACGGCAGCCTCCTCGTCGCACTCCTGCCCCTCGTCGGCTGGGCCGCCTGGGCGACATTCACCCTCCCGATCCTCGTCGAACTCGCAGCCACACTCCGGGGCGTCAAGGCACCGAAGATCCGGCTACTCGGGTCGCAACAGAAAACGGCGACATTCCTCGTCAGTGGTGCACTTCTCCTGCTGACAGCCGGCACCGCAACCGCAACACCCGCACTCTCGCAACCAGCGGACAGCGCATCACCCGCGCCCTACGCACCGATCTCCGCACAACAAGACCCAAGCGGCCCCGCCCACACTCAGATGGACCCCCGCGCTGCACGGCCCGCAGTCCAACCCGCCGGCCCGACCGTGACCACCGTCCGCGGAGACACCCTGTGGGGACTCGCCCACACTCACCTCGGCGACGGAAGGTTGTTCACCGAACTGCTCGAACTGAACAAAGACGTTGTGCCCGAAGCAGGATTCCTCGCAGAGGGAATGACGCTGCAACTCCCCGCGACAGCCCAGGACGTCGTACAAGGCGCCTACACCGTCCAAGCTGGAGACACACTCTGGGAGGCCGCGGTCGTCCTGGACGCGGCGAGCCTCGAAGTCGTCGCCGAGGCCACCGCGGTGGGCCGGATCTCC
>NZ_JBEOXI010000789.1:0-1500 GCF_040296465.1 Streptomyces sp. NPDC002130 | reverse complement strand
TGCTCCTTCTTGCCGAAGTACGCGCTGAGTGAGGCGTCGTCCTCTCGGGCGAACCGCTTGCCGTGCAGGTCCCGGTCCTCCTCGTACGCCATGAATCTACTCGATGTACACGCACGCGGATCTGCTGTTTCAAGTGGCGTACGGCATTCTCGGTGTGTCGTTGTTGACGGTGCTGATGCCGCGGATCGCCAGGTCGGTTGCTGCGGGTGACGACGTCGGCGTCGTATCCGATCTCGGCCGGGGAGCCCGGTATTCGGTGGTGGCGTTGATTCCGGTCACGGTGGCTCTCATGGTGTTCGGCCCCTCGTTGACCACCCTGATCTTTTTCGGCCGGGTCGACGGCAGTAGTGCCCGGTTGATCGGGACGGCCGTGGCAGTCAGTGCATTCGGGTTGGTGCCCTTTGCGATGGTCATGCTTCAGCTACGAGTGTTCTACGCCGACAACAATACCCGCACTCCCGCGGTGATAGCCGTGGTGATGGTAGTTGCAAAGACGGCGCTCGTTCTTCTTGCGTCATTGTCGGCGAGTGACGAAACGCTGATCCTGGCCGTCTGTGCGGCCGGCTCGTTCTCCTACGTGTGCGGAGCGGTGCTCGGTCACGTCCTGCTTCGAAAGCGATACGGGCTGTTGGGATTCCGTCGGGTGCAGGCGACCGTCGGGAGAATTTCGACAGCGGCAGTTCTGGCAGGAGGTTGTGCGCTCGCTTTGGTGGTGGCGGTTCAGAACCGAATCCCCGAGCCCAGGCTTGCTGCTGCTATTTCATTGTCGGCGGGTGCGGCCGTAGGTGTCGTCGTCCTGTTGGGCGCATGCAAGGTCGTCGGCGTTCCCGAGATTCGCCGGGCGCGAGCCCTACTGCTGTCCTGAGGACAGGAGCGGTACCAGCAGTTCGTCCGGGGTCAGGGCGCCGTGCTGTCCACGGAGACCGGACAGTCCCGATTCGACCGATCGACGAACGACCGCCACGTCTCCGGAAGCAATGGCGATGACATCGCCGATCCGGCCGTGATACTCGGAATGTACTGCGGGCCCGAACAATCCCGCGACGATGCCCTCGGATCTGGTCCCGATCCACATGCGGTCACCCAGTTCGGCGCGCCAGCGGTCCGCAACATCTTGTGCAGCGCCTTCTCTGGTGTGGATGTGCCGGCACCGGGGCTCGCCGGCAAGGGCGAGTACGTCTTTGGACAGCATCGGGGTGTTGTCGAAGTCGATCTTGTTCTCGTCCAGCACGTCGACCATTCCGTGGTCTGCCGTCACCAGCAATCTCACGTCCGGACCGAGAGCGGCTGCGAGTTGTTCGACCAGTCGATCGACAAGCATCAGTTGGAAGATCCACGGCTCGGACTCGGGTCCGTAGACGTGGCCGAGTGCGTCGATCTCGCTGATGTAGCAGTACGTGAACGTCCGTTCGGCAGATTTCGACGCCGCCACGGTGCCGCGGGGATGTTAACCACCCAGGTGCCCAGCAAGGTGCCGTACAGGACGAAATAGACATAGGT
>NZ_JBEOXI010000788.1:0-1503 GCF_040296465.1 Streptomyces sp. NPDC002130 | reverse complement strand
GGTCCCGCGGCGCCTCTGTTCAACGCTCCGCCGGTTTTCGAAACCAATCAGGAAACCGGAGTGATCAACAATCTCTCCACGTACCTGACCCAGTGGGAGTTCCTGCTCTACGGCCTGCTCGCAGTGGTCACGGCAACGGTCATCGCATATCCGTTTGCCATGAACTACGCGTACCGCGCTGCGTCAGCGGTGGTCAAACACATCAGTCACGAAGCTGTGATCGCGGTGTTCACGGGACTGGTCGTGGTCATCAGTATCTGGGAGGGCGGCATCCTCGGGCTTCTGATCACCGTGACGGTCGGCCTCGTCGGCGGCTTGCTCGGGCGTCTGTTCAAGATTCACGGCGGTGTCCTGTTCATGGGTTACTACGTCGCGTTGTTCAGCGTCCCGGCTCTGATCAACCTGTTCTGAATCGCTCGACACCACCAACCCGTGCGGACCTGCAAAACACTGCGGGTCCGCACGGGTTACTTCGCTTCTCCGACCGTGAGCGACACGGTTCGATTCCGGTCGAGTTTCTTCGCCCGGTACAACGCTTCGTCGGCGCAGTCGACCAGCTGCGTCAGCTCCGCGCCGCCTGCAGGTGAACACGCGACACCGATGCTGACGGTGGGCCCGAGTTCACCCAACACTGCCGACGAACTCTCGGCCTGCGCACGTCGAATCATCTCGGCCGTCTCGGTCGCACCCGCCAGATCGACACCGGCCATCAGTACGACGAACTCCTCGCCGCCCAAACGGGCGAACAGATGCTTGTCGTCGAGATTCCGCCGCACCTGATCGGCAAAACTCACCAACGCGGTGTCGCCGGCGCGATGACCGAGGTTGTCGTTCACCATCTTGAAGTGATCCAGATCCATCATCAGGACGCTGACCGGACGTCCAGAGTGTCGACGCGGATCGGTCGCACCCGTCACGCTGCCGCCTCGCCGCAAGAACTCGTCCCGGCGCAGCGCACCGGTGAGATCGTCGTGGGTGACTGCCTGGGTGAGTGCCTCGAGCGCGCGGCGGCGCTCGAGGATTACGCAGGCCACCGCGATCGGCGCTACCGCCAGCAGCGACAATCCGATCTGGACCGACGCACTGACGGGCGAGACGCCCTCGCTGGACAATCCGAGATGACCGTCGGCCGTCAGTACCAACGTCCAGGCAGTTGATACGGCTGTGAGCACCGAGGTGACGAAGACATTGGTGAGCAAGGCGGCAGTCACCAGGGCCGGCATGGCAAACGTGATCGCTCCGGCACCGCCGATCACCCACTCCAAGATGATGCAGAGGGCCAGCAGCGCTGTCGGAACCACAGATCGACGCAGAAGTGCGGCAACAGCTTTCGGGTCCCGATCCGCTCGCCGAAGCGAAGGGAATGTCAGCACCAACGGGACGATGGTCATGTAGTTGACGAACTCACTCGAGAACCAGAGCAACCACTCCTTCACGTCCGAGTCGGGCAGGTGGTCGAGCGCCTGCGACTCCGCGGAGCGCAGACCCGTCGACATGTGCGAC
>NZ_JBEOXI010000787.1:0-1505 GCF_040296465.1 Streptomyces sp. NPDC002130 | reverse complement strand
TGGCAGCAGCGGCTGCGCCGCTTCGGCTACCAGGGGCAGCCCGGCATGCTCGGCGTAGTCGCTTCACGTGGCAGCGCGGCGAGCTCGGAATCGTCGACATCGGACCAAGCCAGAAAGGCTTTCCCCAGGGCGCTCGCGTGCAAGGGAAGTCGAACACCCTGTAGCACATGTCCGTCGGCCTCGCGCCACCGACTGAACCCGAGCAACACCACCTCACTTCCGCTTCGCACTGCCAGGGAGGCGGATGCTCCTGTCGTCGCGGCCAATTGCTCCAAATAGGGCTCGGACAGATAGATCCGATGCTGCCGGTAGGAGACCTGTCCGTAAGCCGCCAGCGCCGCGCCGATGCGATACCGACTGGTTGCGTCGTCCTTCTCGAGGAACCCCGCGTCGACGAGCGACTGCAGCAATCGATGCGTGGTGCTGACCGCAAGCTCTTGTCGCCGCGCAACTTCCGAGACTCCCAGTTCTTCGCCACTGCGAAAACATGTGAGCAGGGTCAGGGCACGGGTTACCGTCTGAACTCCCGCGCCGCGTGCGTCCGTCACGAACGATCCTTTCGCTGTGGCCTGATCGACCTGAGAATCGGACGCTAACACGGACCCAGCAGTCCGGCCATCCTTTCCATCAGATGGAAAGGAACCGAACGTGGACCTACAAAAGCCCAGATGAACAGACTTCCGATGTTGTCAAGATTTCCAATCTCCAGAAAACAAACGGGGGTAAAACGGACACGCACCCAATAGCGTCATCATCGTCAGTTCTGACGAATCAACGCCTGAAGGAGCCACATACATGTCCCGCTTCCGCCGACTGCCACGAGCTGCCGCTGCGCTCGCCCTGATCCCGCTGGCCGGGTTGGCGGTGGCGTGTGGCTCTTCCGATTCCGACAGCGCCGCAGGCAATTCCAGCGCCGACTTCACGCTCAAGGTCTTCGATCCCGGAAACTCCGGTGCCATCGCCGTCGGCAAGCGTGACGGAACCTACGACGAGGCGCTGGCACCGCTGGGCGCAAAGATCGAATGGGTCAAGACCACGCCGGGATTCAGCTCCAACCTCAAACTGTTCAACAGCGGTGAGCTCGACATCCAAACCGGCGCATACAGTCCCGTCGTCGGCGCACTGTCCAAGGACGTGGGTGTCCGCATCTTCGCCACGTCGGACCCCTACAACAAGGACCAGGCCGGCATCATCGCCACTCCGGAATCCGGCATCAAGACCGTCGCCGATCTGGCCGGCAAGCGCATCGCCGTCAACCCGGCAGGTAAGGGCGAGTACATCACGCTGAAGGCCCTGACACAGGCCGGAGTGCCGATCGATTCCGTCGAACGCGTTCCGCTGCAACAGGCAGACGCCGCGTCGGCGTTCTCCACCGGACAGGTCGACGCGTGGGCATCGTTCCTGATTCCGTACCAGGAGGCCAAGGCCAAGGGTGCGGTCGAGATCGCACCCGAGGCGAGCATCGACTCCGTGGACAGCACCATCATCGCCGGCCGCACCGCGAT
>NZ_JBEOXI010000786.1:0-1507 GCF_040296465.1 Streptomyces sp. NPDC002130 | reverse complement strand
GCGCTGGTGGGTGGCAACGCCCATCTGCAACCCTTCGCACCCCTGCCCACCTTCTGGAGCGACCAGCACGACTTCCGGCTGCAGTCCTTCGGGGCTGATTCTGCGCACGACCGACTCCTCTACGAGAGATGCGAACCGTGCAGACGCTAACAAAGTAGAACGCGTTATCAATCCGTTTCGGCAAAATGCGCCCGAATCCATTCGCGATCCATTTCAGACGGCCTTTTCGTAGGCTCGGCGCACCTCGGTCGAAATACGACCGCGGGCCGAAATCTCGAAGCCGGCACCCTTGGCCCATTCGCGGATGGCGGCACTCTGATCGCGGTCGGCAACTGGGCGAGACTTGGCCACCGATCCGTTGGCCGATTTTGCGGAATTCGACTTTCTCGCATGGGGAATCCACTTTTTCAGTGCATCGCGCAGTTCCGCGGCGTTGGCGGCGGTGAGATCGATTTCGTACGCAACTCCGTCGACGGAAAACTCGACAGTTTCGTCAGCGGGCGATTTCTTGTCCAGATCGTCAACCATCGTGAACACGGGCCACACCACTCCCTGGTCCATCGCGTGGATGGCAAAGCAGCAGAAACTCGCCACCTACCTCGGCGGGAGCTTTCACGTCCTGCGCCCGGCGCATCACCACGCGATGATCGATCAGCCCGAGGAGTTGGCGAACTTGATTCGGCGTCTCACGCAGTCGAACCGTCGGGATGACACTTAAAGTTACAACTCGGACAGTAGCCGGATCATTGCTAGTCTCGGACAGCTTCTGCTTTCTACGACAGGCTGACCATGGACCGTTCGACACGTCGGGTGCGCTCGTGCCTGATTTTCGTGGCGATCCTCGTTGTCGCCTTGGCGGGCATCGCCGCCCGTCCGCCCGGGTTTCTCTCGACCTTCTGGCCCGCCAACGCGATCCTTCTGGGCATTCTCCTTCGTAACCCTCGCTCGTTCGCGCCGATCGGGCTGGCTGTCGGCGGCGCCGCGCTGATGACAGCGGATCTTGCGACCGGAAGCCCCGTGCAGCGGGCCTTCGAACTGAATGCGATCAACCTGGTCGGAGTCACGACGGGATTGATCGCCGCGAACTTGCTCGGCTGCTTTCCACAGCGAGTGTCCGAAGCGAAATACACCACCAGAATCTTTCTCGTTTCGGTTCTGGCATCTCTGACGGCCGGGTCCGCCAGCGCACTCCGCACTCAACTCCACGAAGGAAGCGGTGCGGCAACCGAATTGGTGGGGTGGTTCTTCGCCGACCTGTGTACGTATCTGATCGTGCTGCCGATCGTTCTTTCGGCACCGACGCTCGAACACATTCTTCGCACTCTCGGGCCCTCGGTACGTCAAAGCCTCCGGCTCAGGCGGCTCGCACAGATCCTCGCGCCGCTGGCCGCACTCCTGGTCTGTCTGCCGCTCGGACGCATCGGCACCTCCCTCGACCTGTCCCGCACGATCGTCGAGGTCAGCCGGGCCGTGGTGCCCCGCTTCACCGACGTCGCCGGGACGTATC
>NZ_JBEOXI010000785.1:0-1507 GCF_040296465.1 Streptomyces sp. NPDC002130 | reverse complement strand
TCGGCATCGATGCGATCCTTGTCCGGACCGGCGATCGGAGATGCGCTCAGTTCGCCTGAGAGAAGCTGGTTTGCTGCGGTGCTGACATTGGGTGCCATGACAGCAATGACTGTCTTGGGGACACCCGGTGTGTCGGAGGTGGTGTCGTCGGGCCCCCAGCTGTAACCGTCACGACGCTCGAACGTGTAGTGGTCATTGGCCGAGACCTCGGTGACTTCGAACATTCCGGAGCCCAGCGATTTGTTGTTCGAGGCGGTCGGATCCTCGAGTCCGGCGTCGCACATGATCGGGAGGCGACTGATGGTGAGGAGGAGGAACGGGGTCGGCGCCGGAGTGGTGACCGTGATGGTGCGGGTGGCGAGATCGGCAGTGGCTGAAGCGCCGATGGGAACTGTGGTGCCGCGTTGTTGTGAACCTTTGGCCGGGTCGGCAACGAAGTTGATGTTGTTTGCGACGGTCTGTGCGGTCAGCGTCGACCCGTCGGTACAGGTCACGCCTTCACGAATGGTGAAGGACGCGGAGGTCGGCGTTTCTTCCCACTTCTCGGCCAACCATGGTTTGAATTCACTGGTTTCGGGATCCTGGTAGACGAGGGAGTCGTACGCCAGCTTCGAGATTTCCGCGGTTGCCGCAGAGCCGGACATGATCGGGTTGAGTGCACCCGGATCGCCCTGCAACGCGTACCGGAAGGTTCCGTCTGTAAGAGGCTCACCGCCGCCAGAGCCCGAGGACGTGCCTCCCGAGCTGCAAGCCGACAACACGAGCGCGAGCCCCGCGGTCGCGGCAAGCGTCGAATAGGAGCGGTGTTTCATTGTGCCTCCGTGAAGGAGCCGGGGCCCCGGGACGAATCGTGAGGGCGCAGTCGAGTGTGACCGCTAAATCTTGGCGTAGGACGTGACGGGCATCTCGGTCGATCTTCACGAAAATCGGGCGGATTTTTGTTCGATTTCACGAAGGTTGAAGTTTTGGTTCAGTTCACGGGGAGTCGAGGTCACTTCGTCGTGGCCACTCGGTCTCCGTGAGCACGGTTGCTGGAACTGACCTCAACGGGGAGGTGGGGCCGAGACCGTGGAGGTCTTCGTCGTCATCGATCTCGGACCAGAATTCGTCCACCGAAACATCAAGGCCGAGAACGATCCACGGCGGTCCGGCTTCTTGAAACGCGTATGAGACAGTCCCGGTGCGCGGAACTGTCGCATCGAACAGTCGGTCTCCGACGGGATATCCCTGCTGCTCGCCGACCAAAGTCAAGGTCGTCGGATCGAAGGATGCCTCGCGCAGAATCTTCTCGACGGTGCGGTCGAAACTCCGCTGGACGCTGAACTCTTCGTCCGGGCTCGAACCGCTGAACTCGGGAAAATGCGCGCAACACAATACGTGTGAGCTCTCCGAGTTGCAGTACAGGCGAAACACGGGAAATCCACCGGCCACGAAGCGTGACGTTAGCAGAGCGTCAAGATGGAGAAGTTGCTGTTTCAGCAAAGATGGTTGCGTGAATTGTGGGAGG
>NZ_JBEOXI010000784.1:0-1512 GCF_040296465.1 Streptomyces sp. NPDC002130 | reverse complement strand
CGCCCTGTGCGAGGTTGGGGCCGTCGCTCATGCAGACCTGCATGGAGTGCAGGTACCGACGGCGTCGATGCGGACAACCCCGCGCCCGCGATCCTGACCACGAACGGGTTCGGCGGTTCGTACAAGGATCAGATTCCGGCTCTGCAGAACTTCGCCGAGAACGGGTATGTCGGACTGACGTATTCGGGATTGGGTTTCGGCGGCACGAGTTGCAAGATCACACTCGACTCTCCCGCGTACGACGGCGTCGCCGCTTCCCAGTTGGTCAGCTTCCTCGGCGGCCAAGAGGGGATTGCCTACACGGATCAGGCTCTGACGCAGCCCTATCCGGCGCTCACCGCGGTGGTACAGGACTCCGTCGACCACTCGGGTGCACCGTCGACGAACGACCCGCGGGTCGGCATGACGGGCGGCTCCTACGGCGGCGGCATTCAATTCGCCGCCGCGAGTGTCGATCCCCGCATCGACACGATCATCCCCATGATCACCTGGAACGATCTTTCGTATTCCTTGGCACCCAACAGCACGGGAATCATTTCCGGAGTGTCCACCGCCGAGCCCGGAGCGGCGAAGGTGCTCTTTGCGTCGCTCCTCTTCGGCGCCGGCGTCGCAAACCCCGGAGTGGACGGCTACCTCACCGACCCCTCTCGACTTCCCGGCTGCCCGAATTACGTGCCGTACATGTGCAACGCGATCGCCGAGGCGGTGGTGACCGGGGACATCGGACCGCAAGTGGTGAGTGAACTCCGAGCGTCGTCGGTGTCGTCGTTCGTCGACCGGATCAACATTCCGGTACTGCTTGCTCAGGGGCAACAGGACACTCTGTTCGATCTGAACGAGGCAACCGCAACCTACGACGCGCTGAAAGCGCGTGGCGTCGACGCCAAGATGATCTGGCATTCGTGGGGGCACAGCCACTTGGCCGCTGCGCCGGGCGAATTCAGCTTCTCCGCACCCGACGAGGATGCCCAGTACGAAACCGGTCGCTTCATGGACTGGTTCGACCACTACCTCAAGGACGAGAACACGGAGACCGGACCGGAATTCGCGTACTTCCGTAACTGGATCGACTACGAGGGAAACGCGGCACCGGCCTACGCCACGTCCGATACTGTCGATGTCGGAACCACCCGCGGCTTCCAGCTGTCCGCTGACGGGGGACTGCTGCCGGACGGCGCGCCGGTTGTGCCCGGCTCGAAGACGATTGTCACCGCACCGGGTGGGCTGCCGACGGGAGTCGAGCCGCTCAACATCAATCCGGCCGGAAACATTCCGAATGCACAGATTCCGGGAACCGAGGCGCTCTGGACCACTGCGCCGATGACCGAACCGATGGATGTGGTGGGAGCCCCCACTGTGACGCTGCGTGTTGCGGCGCCCGGACAGCCGGTGGTGTTCGCGAAGCTGTACGACGTGGCACCTGACGGAACGTCGTCGCTGATCAATGGTCTCATCGCGCCCGTGCGCATCAGCGATCCGTCTCAGCCGGTGCCGGTGACGATGCCGGCGATA
>NZ_JBEOXI010000783.1:0-1514 GCF_040296465.1 Streptomyces sp. NPDC002130 | reverse complement strand
AGGATCTTCGCCTCGGGGGCGATGCCGATGACGCCGTCGGCGCCGCCCGGGCCGTGTCCGTGGCCGCTGAGTTCTACCAGCCATACCCCGTCATCGAATGCGCGCGCTACCTGACCAGCCACTTGCTGCGCGATACGAGACTTTCCCACCCCGCCTTCTCCTGTAAGCGTCGTCAATCGACTGAGTGACAGCAGTCTCTTGGTTTCGGAGACCTCGACGCGCCGCCCCACGAAGCTGGTGATTTCATTGGGCAGATTTCCCAGTCTGGACTCGGTAGTCGTCGACATTCGAAGGCCATCTCACTTCTCAAATTCAGGCAAGTTCGTCCACGCGTCGGACGTCGCATTGCAGAACTTACGTGCTTGGCTGATGACAGTGCCATCTAGCGAGCCGCGCCCGATACTCTCCCGATGGCGCAATTCCGACAGGCTCATTGGCCAAACTGCGCAGCAGCCCAGTAACTTGCGGGGATGGGTCACTCGATAACGTGGCTATCGGTGACAGAATGAGACTCCACTGTCCAACCTCGGCAACGTGCGTGCTAATTGGGCACCTCGCGTACGCCGAATGAAATGCTCTGGTTACATGGACGACTTCGTGATCCTTCCAGATCCCTGCTGTGGCAACGGGCTTCGATCTCGGCGCGGCTGCTCTGGACTCCCGCGACGAGTTTAGACACTCACTGTGCGTTCGGCGCCGCGGGATTTCCGACCCCGCCCGCCCCGTCAGCAACGGAGCGGGCGGGCGCGGCGGTGACGGGACCGGGCCGGAAGGGACAGCAAAATCCGACGACGAGGCAGTAATGCGCATGACGAATCAAACCTTTCCTGGAAAAGCTCTCTGAACTGGCTATTTACCTACTTCCGGCCGGTGCCGGCGTTATTCCTCTGCGCCTGCTATGAGTACGTTCAACGGCACTTCGCGGGCGGGAAGGGCCGGGCGTCTGCCCCGTCGAAAGCCAGGACCGCCGACTTCGGTAGAGCCGCCAGTACCGGCCACCAGCACGCATCGTGTGCGGTGACACCGCCCCGGCATCAATGCCCGCGCCGCCGCATCCTCGCCGGTACGGGCGACCACGCTCGCCACCCGGTCCGGCGCGGGAGAAGTTCCGGTCAACACCTACTGCGCGTACCGCAACAGGTCACCGCTCACCGCGTTCACGCGCCACCGACCGGGATCTGCACACGCGACGCCCGCTCCGGGTTCCGCGCCAGCGCACCGTCGTTACCGATCCCGCGCACACCGGATGCGCCCGCGCCGGCCGATCCGGCCGCAGCGTATCCCCGTCCGTCAACACGACCACCATGTGCGGGGCAGGACGGGCCGCGTTCGCGGACCCACAGATCCGTACCGCCGCCGCCCACCAGCGCCAATCGGCCACCGACCGCACCGCCTGCGCTCATCGCAGGTGAGATCCATGCGGTACGGCCCTATGTATGCTTTATTCAAACCCTGAACATTTGCACGAGAGGAAAAAATGCCAAGAGCGATACTTGATGGCACAGTGCTCGCTG
>NZ_JBEOXI010000782.1:0-1515 GCF_040296465.1 Streptomyces sp. NPDC002130 | reverse complement strand
GGTCACGGACGCTTGCGGCACGCACGGCGGCTTCTACCTGGGCTCCATCGGCGGCCCGGCCGCCCGTCTCGCCCAGGACTGCATCAAGAAGGTCGGCAACGGTTCGACATCGTCGAATTCTCCGATCACCCAGTTCTCCGATGTGATTGGTCTGGAAGTAAGCATGCAGTTCGCACCGATACGCCGCCTCGACGACCACGCACTTGCAGGTGCCGAGCTGCAATTGCGTGGGCCTGACAATTCCTCTCTGTGTTCGGCGCATGCCCTTCGCCGCGCCTCGCAATTGATGCAGCAACGCTCGGAATTCGACAGTCACAAACTGGCCATGTCCCGTACTGCACTCGCATGCACCGTCGCGGATCGCCTGCCGTTACTGGTGGCCGTTGACTCGGCTTCCCGAGCAGCTCTGAACGCTTCTGGTATCGAAGGAACGACGAGAAATCTGCAACGGATCGTCATCACGGTTGACAGCGCATCGGTGCTTGCCGATCCCCACAACTCTCTGGCAGTGATCAGAGAAGCCCGCGCGTGTGGGCGTCTGATTGCACTCGATGGTGTCGGCATCGACAAGCACTCGGCGACGCTGCTGTCTTTGGTCGAACCCGACATCATTGTCACTTCCGCGGAATTACTTTCCAAGGCAGCATATTTCGAAGTCGGAACGACGGTACATGCGCTCGGTGCCTACGTCGAGCGATCGAACGCGATTATCCTTGCCGAGGGTGTCGACTCGGAATCCGCCCGTCTTGCCGCAATCACTATCGGAGCCACATACGGAACGGGTGAGTTGTATCCCGCAGTCGACGATCCGAGTTCACTGTTGTCCGAACCGGTCGTCGCGATGCCCGACAGTCCGGTGTGGAGTGATCCCATCCCCGACGTCGGCACTCCCTACTCGATCGTGTCTGCTCACAGCCAGGTCCGGCGCGGTACCAAGCGACTGTTGATCCAACTGAGTAAGTCCCTCGAAACGCAAGCCGCCACATCGGGTTCCTCGATGCTTGTTCTGGGCACCTTTCAACAAGCCGAGCATTTCACCGCATCCACAGCAGCACGGTGGCGTCACCTCGCCGACACCGTTGGGTTCGCCGGTGTCTACGGTGTCGGACTGTCCGTGATGCTCGACGGTAAAGTGCAACACGCACCGCTCGACCCAGGTGATGATCTTGTCAACGAGTGGACGGTCGTCACTCTGGGACCACATCATGCTGCGATGCTGTCGGCGCGAGATCTTCATGACAACGGGCCAGATCTCGAGCGTACCTTCGACTTCGTGCAAACCTACGATCGCACCACCGTCACCCAGGCAGCACACTCTATCCTTCGTCGCTACCCCAAGACGAATTCGTGAACCCGGTGCCGATGTTCTCGCAGTTCGCCGCGAGCGCTGCCAGAGCGTTGATCGTGGCTAAGGACTGGACGGGCGCCGCGCCACGTTTCTATTGCTGCAGAGTTGACATTTTCGGGTCGGAGTTGTCGATGACGCAGTCCGCTCGGCTCCAGGGTCGTGCGGCC
>NZ_JBEOXI010000781.1:0-1521 GCF_040296465.1 Streptomyces sp. NPDC002130 | reverse complement strand
CCCGGTAATGGCTCCCGGGTCGTGTTTTCCGCCACGTGAGACGCGGGGATTTGAGCACGAGCCTTCGTGAATCAGCTTGCCGGGCAGCACCGCCACGATGACAGCGATCAAGGCGAAGACGGCAAGGACGATCAGCGACAGGACGGCACCACGGGCGCTCAGCAGCACCGCCATCGCGACGACCGGCCCGAGTTCGCCGACGGCCCCGTGGTTGAGGACGGTCTTGCCCAAGCGTGTGTCGAGGAGTTTGTTGTCCTTGAGGATCGGCAGCAGCGTGCCCAGAGCGGTCGACGTCATCGCGATGGCAACAGCGGCTTCGGCGGAAATCACGTTCCTCATGCCCAGCAGCGCGACCACCGTGAACGCCAGCGCGAGGCAGAACAGCCACGTGTAGAGCGCACGACGGCCACCCCGGCCACTGAGTTCCTGTCGGTCGATCTCGTAACCGGCGAGGAGGAACAGCATGCCGAGGCCGAGTTCGCGCAAGATTCCGATCGCTTCGCTGTCAGCTGCGATGTTGAGGGCGAACGGCCCGACCACTGCGCCCGCGACAAGCAGCAACACCACTTCGGGAACGAGCCGACGTGGGATCAAGCCCGCGACTATCGGCGCGACCGCCGCGATCAGCGCAATCCAGAACAGCGATGAGGCAATTGAAGGCACGGATCATTATCGGACATAGGTGACAAATCCGCGTTCAGTACAGGTACTTGCGGTACGCCTCCTGCCGAGCCGGTTCGAGATCCTCGACCTGGAGGGTGTGCTGCTCGGCCATCATGTCGCGCAGACTCGGCACGTCCTCGGGAGTAGGCCACGTCGCCGGATCCCAGAGCTTTGCCCGCAGAATCGCTCGCGCGCAATGGAGATACGCCTCGTCGATCTTCACGATCACCGCAAGCTGCGCCGGCTTGCCGTTCATCGCCATCGACTCCAACAGATCAGCATCTGTCGAGAGGGTCGCCGTGCCGTTGACGCGCACGATCTCGTCGTGGCCGGGCGCGAGAAAGAGGATCCCCACGTGGGGATTCTCGATCATGTTCCGGTACGAGTCAGCGCGCCGGTTGCCCGGACGATCCGGAAGCACCAGCGTCTTCTCGTCGGGAAACAGAACCTGACTGACCAAGTCTCCACGCGGCGAGCAATCGCAATTTCCGGCCGCATCGGATGTCGCGAGCACAAAAAACCGTGCCTGCTCGATGAATTCACGGATCAACGGAGTCGTGTAGGCGGTGTGCTTCTCCATGATCGTCGGATGGGGCTGTCCGAGAATCGCATTGAGTTGTTCCACGGATTCGATCCGCCCGCTCGGGACACTCGACGCCGTCACGTCAACACGTCGTCGAGGACGTGGTGGCGCCCCAGCGGCAACACCAACGGCTTACCCGAGATGGGGTCGGGGATGATTCGACTGTCGAGACCGAACACGGTGCGGACGCCGCCTGTGCTGGAAGTTCAGTCTAGGGGGGTGACAAAAGGGTGGGGCAACCGGGCGGTGTCACTTTGTACGCCATCGGAATGGCC
>NZ_JBEOXI010000780.1:0-1523 GCF_040296465.1 Streptomyces sp. NPDC002130 | reverse complement strand
GGATACACCTGGGACAGTGTGATCCAGAAGATGACCGACGAGCAATGGGACACCATCCTCGACGTCAACCTCAAGGCGCCGTTCCGGATCCTGCGTGCCGCTCAGCCGTTCGTCAAAGCCAATCCCACCGACTACCACCGCAAGGTCGTCAACATCTCGTCCACCTCGGGTGTCTTCGGCAATGCAGGACAATCCAATTACGGCAGCGCGAAAGCCGGCATCGTCGGTCTCACCAAAACGCTGGCCAAGGAGTGGGGCCGTTACAAGGTCAACGTCAACGCGGTCGCCTTCGGCTTCGTCGTGACCCGAATGACCGAGGTGACAGCCGATTCCGACACCAAGATCACGATCGACGGCCGCGACATTCGTGTCGGAGTCAATCCCGACCGCATGGCAGCCATGGCAACCACCATCCCCTTCGGCCGAGGAGCAACTCCGGTGGAAGCCGCAGGCGCCGTGTACCTGCTCTGCATACCGGAGTCCGACTACGTCAACAGCCAATGCCTGGTTGTCGACGGCGGACGAGTCTGACACCGCTCCCCTCGATCATTCGGAGAAACGATTGCACTCTGTGTGGCGCCGACCCGAGTGCGGGCGACTCCGCACTCGAGGACAACCTGGCCCTCCTCAATCTCCTGTGCCGACTTCTCGGAACCATTCTCGATGTCGACTATCAGCGCGCGCAGTCAGTCCGACTGGCCGAAACTGCGCAACTCGATGCAGAGACCGACCCGTTGACCGGCCTTCTCAATCGTCGTGGATGGGACCGCTTCCTCGAAGCCGAGCAAACGCGATACCGCCAATTCGCCGACCCTGGATCAATCATCATCATCGATCTCGACGGCATGAAGACCATCAACGACGAACGCGGACACGCCGCCGGTGACGAGTACGTCCAACGGGCGGGTGAAATCCTGGCAGCATGCGCGCACCCAGGCGCCGTAGTTTCGCGGTTGGGCGGAGACGAGTTCGGAATCGCTCTGTCCGACACGCAACCGCACACCGTCGACTACCTGATCGAGCGTTTGGAGCAGTCCTTCCGGCGCGCCGAGGTGCGCTGTTCGGTCGGGCGGGCGGACTTTTCTATGTCCCAGAGTTTTTCCGAGACTTGGGATGCGGCTGATGCAGAGATGTACCGACAGAAACGCTCGACTCGCTGATTCGACTCCACCCACGGTCTGTTGCACCGCTTCGGTGGATCTCTTCGATGCGGTGCTCGGCCATGTTCTGTTGTGCCCGAACTCTTCTCAGGTTTTGAAGGTGGTGTTCGCCGGCCGCGGGTGCCGCTGCGGGTCGATCGAGGGCGGTGGGATGAACCAGGGTTTGTTGTCGACGCCGATCCGGATTTCCCATTTTCCGACGAACCCGGATTTGTGGTGCATCAACCGGTGATGCGAACGGCACAGCAAGACCAGGTTGTTCATCACCGTCGGGCCGCCGTTGGCCCAGTGCCGGATATGGTGCGCATCCGTCCACGCGGGCACACACGTGCAGCCGGGGAACGCGCAGCCTTTATCTCTCGC
>NZ_JBEOXI010000779.1:0-1525 GCF_040296465.1 Streptomyces sp. NPDC002130 | reverse complement strand
CAGACTGCTGAGTGATGCTGGCGCTGGTCTTCGAAGAACTCGGACCAGGAGTCGACGTCGGGGTGCTGCTTGAGCAGTGCACGGCGCTGACGTTCGGTCATTCCGCCCCACACACCGAACTCGACACGATTGTCGAGAGCATCTGCTCCGCACTGCATGAGGACCGGGCAGTGACGGCAGATGGTGGCTGCCTTGCGCTGTGCGGCGCCACGAACAAAAAGTTGGTCGGGGTCGACCTCGCGGCATCGTGCCTGAGTTACCCAGGCAATTCGTGCCTCGGCCTGCTCGATGTCCAAACGGCTACTCGGGGTGGCTGTGTACATTCTGGGTCCCCTCTACAAAGTCTGACCGTCGCCATGAGGCGAGCAGCGCACCATCTCAGCCGTCCCCGCGGTAGCACGGTGAAAGCTGAGACACATTCGTGATCGAGTGTTACGTCGATCACACTGATCACAATTTAGGTAAAGAACGCCCCTAACGCAAGACGGTCGGGGGCATTTTTTGGTACGGCAGTACAAAGCGCGTGTTCAGGAGGTTTTGAACACCCCCAAAACACTGAAACCGGTTCCAATGGGTGGGCACACGTACTCTGTAGATCGTGTCGATTGCAAAAACAGTGGCGAAGCTCGCCGGAAGCTCCGCATTGGCGGGTGTCCTGGTCGCAGGGGTGATGTTCCCGGTGGCCGGCGGATTCGGATTCGCGTCCAATCGCGCTGCCGATACCGTCGACAACGTCTCGGCCGAACTGGTCGAAGGCACGGTCCCCGCGGTGTCCACCATGGTCGATGCGGCAGGCAATCCCATTGCCTGGCTGTACGACCAACGACGCTTCGAAGTCCCGAGCGAGAAGATCTCCAACAACATGAAGTTGGCGATCGTCTCCATCGAGGACCGCCGGTTCCCCGACCACAAGGGCGTCGACTGGCAGGGAACGCTGCGCGCCTTCCTCACCAACACGACGACCGGTGAAGTGCAGCAGGGCGCGTCGACACTCGATCAGCAGTATGTGAAGAACTACCAACTGTTGGTCGTGGCCAAGACGGATGCCGAGCGCCGCGCCGCCATCGAGACCACCCCGGCCCGAAAGATCCGCGAGATCCGGATGGCCCTGACGCTGGACAAGGAACTCACGAAAGACGAGATCCTCACCCGTTACCTCAACCTCGTACCGTTCGGCAACGGATCCTTCGGCATCCAGGACGCGGCCCAGACCTACTTCGGCGTCGATGCCGCAGATCTGACCGTTCCCCAGTCGGCGATGTTGGCCGGCATGGTTCAGTCCAGCTCCGCGCTGAACCCGTACACGAACGTCGAGGGCGTGACCGAGCGTCGTAACACCGTGCTCGACACCATGATCACGAACATTCCGGATCGTGCCGACGAGTTCCGCGCAGCCAAGGAAGAGCCCCTCGGCGTCCTGGAAACCCCCAACAACTTGCCGCGCGGCTGCATCGCTGCGGGCGATCGCGGATTCTTCTGCGACTACGCACTGAAGTACCTCTCGGACGCCGGAATCACCCGCGAC
>NZ_JBEOXI010000778.1:0-1526 GCF_040296465.1 Streptomyces sp. NPDC002130 | reverse complement strand
CGGAGCGTGAGGACCGTTGTCCCGGTATTTCACCAATCATGGTGGCGGCTAGTGACAGTCTCGTCACGCAGTGCAAGGGTGCCGGATCATGACGACCCCGCCGCGCACGGCGTCGACGATCTGGGTATCGGTGCCGGTCGGCGGCATTTCCAGGTCGAGGCCCGCGGCGAGTGCCGCCACGCGGTCGTTGACCGCTCCCCAGTCCGAAACGACGAGGCCGTCGAAGCCCCACTGTTCGCGCAGTACCTCGGTGAGCAGCCAATGGTTCTGGCTCGAGTACACACCGTTGATCTTGTTGTACGAGCACATGACCGTCGTCGGGGCCGCGGTCTTGACGGCGTATTCGAAGCCGGCCAGATAGATCTCGCGCAGCGTGCGTTCGTCGACGTCGGCACTGACTCTCATCCGGTCGTGTTCTTGGTTGTTGGCAGCGAAGTGCTTGAGCGAGGTTCCGACGCCGCGAGACTGGATACCGGTGATCAGCGCTGCCGCGACGCGGCCGGAGAGGAATGGGTCCTCGGAGACGTATTCGAAATTCCTGCCACACAAGGGTGATCGTTTGATGTTGATGCCTGGGCCGAGGAGGACCGAGACCTGTTCGGCTTTGGCTTCGTCGCCCAGAGCCTCACCGACCTGGCGGATGAGGTCGAGGTTCCACGACGAGCCCAACCCGACCGCCGGTGGGAAACATGTCGCTGGAATGCTGTGGCCGAGTCCGAGTGCGTCGCCGCCCTCGGGTTGTTTCCGGACTCCGTGCGGACCGTCGGTCAGGAGTATCGATTCGATTCCGGCAACGGACTGGCTGTGCCAGAAATCCGAGCCGGACGTCAACGACGCCTTCTCCTCGAGTGAAAGCCCGTCTACGTAATTCTCGGTCACGTCATTCCTCCCGGTGGCAGCTGTGAGTTCCACTCACCACCGTAGGGGGATTTTTCGGACTTCGGGGTGGGTCAGGACGGCGCCTTCGAGGTCAGGAACGTAACAACCATGTCGCCGAGCATTGTTCGAAGATGCTCACGATGCGTCGAGTCGGTCAGATCGCGGTCGAAGAACTGATCGGACCCGCCGACCTGCAGCGTGCAACCCAGATCGCGTCGCAAGTGCAGGTAGTCGTTGGCTTGGAGCAGCATGTAGCTGAACTCGGTGTACGACATCCCGTCCGACTCGAGACGACGCTTCACGGTGTCACGCGCAAGCATGACGTTCACGGAGAAGTGTTTGCCGACGTCACGCAGGAAGTCGATGGCCGACATCTTGCCGGTCCAGTTCATGTTGTTCTCGATGACCGCACTCGTCGGAGAATCGTCGAAATCCACGAATCGTTCGAGCTGACCACGGATGCGTCCCGCCCAGTCAGCGACAGTGTCGGCGGAGTTCATCGTCCGTTCCCCGACATCACGGGGGTCACCGATCAAGCCTGTTGCTCCGCCGGCCAGAACGATCGGACGGTTGCCGGCACGCTGAAAACGCTTGAGCGCGAGAAGCGGAACCAGGTGGCCTGCGTGCAAGCTCGGTCCGGTCGGGTC
>NZ_JBEOXI010000777.1:0-1530 GCF_040296465.1 Streptomyces sp. NPDC002130 | reverse complement strand
CCGTGAAGTGGCGGCGTACTAGGACCTCACGGATGGCGTCCCCGAACTACACATCTGGTTTGGGGGTGGTGGGGTGTTAGGCTCGGAGCGGTGAGGAAGGACGTAGTCAAGGGCCCACCGACACTGAGCACGAGCAGAGTCTCGGTGGGCGGGCACGCGCCCGCCGTGTCGGCGACGAGCGCGAAGTTCGGGCGGTCCACCGACATCAGGTGTGAACATCGGTCGGTGGACCGTGCGTGTCAGAACCGGCGACAACTCCGACACGCAGATCGAAGACCCGCCGGGACGGAGTGGGGGACTCAACCGGCGGGTCAACATCCTCCATGCCCTGGTGCCTTGTTCTCCAAACATGAACAGCCCGCCGTATTTGTCGAGCAGGCACAACGAGGCCCAGCAGAAACCGATCAAGGCGACGGGCAGCACTCCCTGATGCTGGCCTTGTCGTCCAGAGTCGCCTGCTGCACCAGATGAGCGTCATTCTGCCGTGCGTCAGTACAAGTACATTGCCGCGTTCCTGACAAGTAACGGAGAAGGGTAGTGTTCGGCCCTCGTTCCAGGCTGGCGCGGGTGGGTGGGGGGCCGAGAATGTTCATCTCGATCACGCCGGCGGTGCGAAGCCTCACGCCCGTAACTCGATGCCATTCTGCAGCGGTTGCGACGCGGATAGACGTTGGTGATCACTCCCCGCGAAGTGGCGAGATCGTGGTATCGGTCAACGGCTGATGTCGATACCGACCGGCTGTTCGATAACGCCCCTGCATCCGCTGCGGCAATCAACGAAACTTTCCCGGCGGTCGGTCAGTTCAGGTGGTGAACCGGCGTAGAACTCGAGCACGGTAATAAACAGTGGACATCTACATTGAAGGCAGTCGCGTCCGAGTTCGGTGCCGACGACGGGCACAGTGCTCACGAAATCGACCATAGGCCAATTCTTCGAACGCGCATTCCTACTGGCAGGCAACGCATCCCGCGCACCGATGACACCGGTAAGTCTGTGACGCGATGTATGTGTCTGCTGCGCTTACCGTCGCATTCTGCAAGCGAGCCACCGACTGGGTGGGGAACACAGGAGATAGAATGAATTCTAGTAAATTTCGGAAGGGGCTTCATGGGCATCGCTGACCAGAATGGCACAACGCCGGGCGTCTCGACAGAGATGAAGTCGGGCAAGGACCTGCCACCCTCGATGATCGAGCGACTGACGTTGATTCTCGACGCCTTCGGCGGCCGAGGAGCTCGGATCACGCTCGAACAGGTTGCATGCCGTACTCGATTACCTCGCTCCACTGTCCACCGCATTCTCGATCAGCTCACCACCTTCGGATGGGTCGAGCACGCCTCCTTCGGATACTGCCTCGGTCGCCGCGCTCTCCGGGGGACGGCGACGGCGAGAGGCGCAGCTCGCTTCGTGAAGCGGCCGCACCGTTTCTGCACGAATTGCACCAGCAGACCGGTATGGTCGTGCATCTGACCGTCCTCGACGGCCCCGACGTCGTCGATCTCGACAAAGTCGGCGGACGTTTCGCCGCT
>NZ_JBEOXI010000776.1:0-1531 GCF_040296465.1 Streptomyces sp. NPDC002130 | reverse complement strand
GACCTGGTAGTACTTGCCGTCGAGCGTGGCGCTGCCGGTCGACCACGCCTGCTGCATGATCTGGATTCCTTCGTCGAGTCGGCCCAGACGCTCACCGGCAGAGGGGAAGCCGTAGCCGTATGCGCGCCACTCCTGCTCGTACCATCCACCGCCGATTCCCATCTCGACGCGTCCACCCGTGATGAGGTCGGTGGTTGCAGCGACCTTGGCGAGGTACGCCGGGTTGCGGTAGCTCATGGCGGTACACATCTGGCCGAGTCGGATACGCGACGTCGACGCACCGAGTGCGGCCATCAATGTCCACGCCTCGTGAGTCGCTTCTTCCGTCGGCTGGGGAACGGTGTGGAAGTGGTCGTAGACCCACACCGATTCCCACGGCCCTGCCTCCGCGCGCAGCGTGAAGTCTCGCATCACCTCCCACTGCTTCGCGGGGTCGATGCCGACCAGGTCCAGACGCCAGCCTTGAGGTACGAACAGTCCGAATCGCATGTAGCGAGCGTACCTACCGTTTCCCGACGCGCGAGCGGGGTGACACCCGCGGCGAGTAGATCGGAATGAAGCGGAACATCATTGCTGCGCCGGCGAACGAAGTCGCGCCCAGTGCGGCGAACGCCCACCCGAGCGGGAACACCGCGGCGAGAAGACCGATCGCGAGCGGCCCACCGAACATGCCCGTGTCGTGGGTCAATCGCCATGCAGCGAGGAACTCGGCGCGCTCTTCGGGCGGAGCGATATCGGCACCGAGAGTCATGATCACGCCGTTGCCCAATCCGTTGCCGATCCCCATCACGACGGCGACCACGGTCAGTCCCAGCGCACCCGTCGAGAACGGCAGCATCAGGTACGACACACCGATCACCGTCAGAGAAGGCACCGCGACCAGCCTGCGGCCGTACCGGTCCATGATGTGTCCGGCCGGGTACGAGCACAGCAGGTCCACGGCCGCACCGATACCGAAGATCACACTCACCTGGGCTGCATCCAACCCGAGGTGCAATGCCCACAATGGAAGAACCGCCTCCCGCGAAGCACGGGCCGCGCCCATCAGAAGGGAGCCTGTCCCGAGGACAGACCGCCCATCGAACCTGCCCCGACGACCACGGCAGTGCGGCCGACCAGGCCGCCCTCGCCGATGATGCCGGCTGCACGATCGAGAGCCACGGACACGACAGATGCTCCGGCGGAGTCGATTCCGGTTTCGGAATGCACTCGCTTGCCGACGCGCAATGCCTGCTGAGCCAGTTCGTGGACGACGCGTCCGGCGGCCTGCTGCGCATCCGAAGATGCGTAGGCCGAACGGATCTGGCCGAGAATCTGCTGTTCGCCGATCACCATCGAGTCGAGGCCACTGGCCACGGCGAAGAGATGTTCGACCGCTGCTTCGCTGTATCGGACGTACGCGTGAGCGTGCAGCGCCGTCAGATCGAGACCCGAATGGTCGGAGCGACCCGGTGTCGGTGGCGGCCCTGCGGGCGGCCTGCGCGCACGCCGATCTGGTGCACGCGCACGGGCTGCACGCCTCCTTCCGTAC
>NZ_JBEOXI010000775.1:0-1533 GCF_040296465.1 Streptomyces sp. NPDC002130 | reverse complement strand
GGGAAGCACCAGGACGTCGGCGTGCCAGTACCGCAGGTCGGTCAGCGCGTTGGCTCTGGTGCCCACGTCGATCAACGGAACCTTGCCGGTTTGTTTGGCATTGACCAGCAGGGTCGAGGTGGGCCGGGACTCGGCGCCGTAGATTCCGGCGCGGGTCTTCGAATCCGGGCCGACGAAGTACCCGCCGGCGATGGGGAAGCCGAAGTCGGCGTCGACCTGCCAGCTCAGTGCGCGGGCGTCTTCGGCGCTCGCGACGGGGACCGTCACCAAGGTGCCGTCGCTGACGTAGTTCTCCCACGAGCCGCTGGTGATGAATTCTGGGGTCGCAGATCGCTGATCGGCGTCGATGGGCGTCGGGATGAGGGGAATCATCGCGACGGCGAGCGCCACCAGCCAGACACCGGCCGCCGTGCGGCGCGGTCCACGAAGTTCGACGAAAGCGCGGTAGGTGCCGAGGGTGAGCAGCAGTCCGATCGCCGGAATCGCGCCCATGGCGAATCGGGATTCGAGCACCGATTCGAACAACGGCAAGTCGGCGAGGAGTTTCCACGGCAGGGTGATGCCGGTCTTGTCACCGTCGATGGTCAGTTCTGACCCGAGTGAGAGCACACCCATGACCACGATCACGGCGGCCGCAGCGCGGGTCAGGCGGATGCGCCACAACCACACCGTTGCACCGAGAAGCAGGAGCACCAACGGCCAGCCGAAGTACGCGTTCTCCTCGGTCGGGTTCATCCGGAACTCCGCGCCCTCGGGATCGCCCGCGACCGATTCGGTCGGGAACGTGGTGAGTGCAGCGGTGTCGTTGCCGGCCTGACCGTGTGAGACGCCGTCGTAGCTCGCCGGGCCGAAGAACTGCGACCACAGCGGCACCGCGGTGATCAGGAGTGTGACTGCGCCGCCGATCACGAGGCCGGGCATCGCGCGCTTGATCGCCTGGCGCGACTTGGCCAGGTCGGGCAGGGCGTAGGCGGCGCCGAACACCATGGCTGACATCGTGAAGATGAGGAGTGGCTCTTCGCCGAGGAAGATCTGCCACGCGACGAGTAGGCCGAGAACGATTCCGTCGCGAACCGGGCGTTTGCCGTTCGAGATGCGTACTACCTGCAAGAAGATGAAGGGGAGTACGAAGAAAGCGACGAAGTTCGGATGGCCGTTGGCGTGCGAGATCATGGCGGGCGCGAATCCGCAGAACCCCGCTCCGACGGCGGCGGCGATCTTGGAGCGGACGGAGACACCGGTCAGTACGTGCCGCGAGAATGCCCAGTACCAAGCGATGGCGGTGCCGCCGAGTCCGGCGGTCAGCCCGATCGCATACGTGGCCGTCGGTCCGAAGATCAGCGTGATCGGGGCCATCGGGATACTGATGCCGAACATCGCGGTGTTGGCCATCAGGTTCACGCCGAGCGGGTAGTTCTGCAGGTCACTGAACAGCGGGCTGCGGAACTGGGCGAGCGCGTGGGCGGTGTCGGCGAAGAACCATTCCCACATCGCCTGATCGCGTCCTGCGTTGAAGAGGTAGCCGGACTGAAG
>NZ_JBEOXI010000774.1:0-1535 GCF_040296465.1 Streptomyces sp. NPDC002130 | reverse complement strand
TGCACCGTGAACTGGTTGCCGTCGATCACCGGAAGCGGCGAGAAACGCTCACTGTGCACCGATCCGGTCGGGTTGCCCGCGAAAGCTGCAGCACGCACCATGTTCATCAGCGGGGCAGGTCCGCAGGTGTAGACCGCTGCGCCGGGCTTTGCAGCGGAGACCAGTGTTTCGACATCCGGCGGGCCGGATTCGTCGTCCGGTCGGATGGTTACCCGACCACTGGAATACTCTTCGATCTCGTGCAGAAAGGGCATCGCTGTGCGAGTTCGTCCGAGATAATCCAAACGCCAGGGGATTCCGCGGCGGTGACAACATTGCACCATGGGAAGTAGCGGAGTGATCCCGATTCCGCCCGCAACGAAGAGGTACGACGGAGCAGCGACAAACGGAAATGCATTGCGTGGCCCTCGGACGTCCACCACCATGCCGGGTTTCAGCGACTCGTGTATCTCGCGCGAGCCGCCCCCACCCTCGTCGATCCTGCGGACGGCGATCCGATACGAGGTCAAGTCGTCGGGGTCGCCGCACAGCGAATACTGTCGTTGCCTTCCCGAGGGGAGAAAGACGTCGAGGTGAGCGCCGGGAATCCACGACGGCAGGGTGATGCCTTCCCTCGGGGTCAAGGTGACACTCAGGACGTCGTCGCATTCGAACCGGACGGACTTCACGTCCAGAGTCATGTCGAACCCGCTGTAGCGGACCGGTCTGGGGCGCGAAAGTATTTGCGCTGCAAGGCTCGACGCAAAGATCCGACGGTATGCGCCCGTAGCCTGCGCGGCAAACCTCAACGACCGAGTCGGTGTGAAGTCGGGTGCGTCGTGAGGACGGTCGGCAGTCGTCTTGTTCATCCTTCACCCTCTCCGGAAGAACGATTGGCGGCAGGTGGCCGTACCGTCGTCCAACCCGCGGCCCCGGGTTGACGGGTGGTCCAGGTCCCCGGGATCTGCGACGGTACGAGAGTGGCTACCGTTGCAGGCTTCTTCGGAGCTGTCTCGTCTTCCTCGGGATTCGGGATTACGTCGCCGATGACGGTGATCACGGCCTCGTCAGCGGACTCTCCACGACGGAACTCGATTGCTATTCCGCCCGAGCTGTACTTTCCCAGAACCGAATCCGGAATCGACTCCACACTCGCGGGGTTCGGGGCGAGGGCTTGCGGAGGTTCGAGTCCGACCAACGCGGCCGCGGCTTCGGTGAAGAGATCACGGTAGAGGCCGTCGACCTTGCCGCCGCTGGTCAGCAGTGCGATCGCGACATTGTGGCGGGGGAAGATGCGCAGATACGCGTGCTGGCCGATGGTGCTGCCGTCGTGCCCGAAAATCTCTTCGCCCGACCAGGTTTCGTGGAACCAGCCCAAGCCCCAACCCGACTTGTCCGGGAACAGTTCGCTGATGTCGATTTCGGGTGTGCGCATCGCGGCGGCTGACTTTTCCGACACGATCCGTACGCCGTCGACGCTCTGTCCTTCGAGAAGACCGAGCCAGCACGCGGTCGGCCTCGTCGAGGGCGAGGACGGCCACGGAGCCGGGGTGGAC
>NZ_JBEOXI010000773.1:0-1535 GCF_040296465.1 Streptomyces sp. NPDC002130 | reverse complement strand
CCCATGGCGGCGCCACCCGCGTCCGGCGGCTACGGCGCCCCGATGCCCATGGCGGCTCGTCCCGAATTCTCCGGAAAGTCTAGTGGTCATAACCAGCCGGGCGTAGCGTGAGGAGAACCCAATTTCAGGAGGTTCGTAGTGCTTCACAACGACATTCCCAGCCACGGTGAAATTGCCGCACTCGCGGAGGTGGAAGGGCCCACCTGCATCACCATCGTGACTCCGACTGAAGATGCGCCGCAGGATCATGACAAAGCGCGCATCGCCTTCAAGGACCAGGTCCGCTCGGCACTCGCATCGGTGGAGGATCCGGCCGAGCGCAAACTGTTCGAGGCCGAATACGCAGAGCTCGACGACGACGACGATTTCTGGCGCTTCCAGTCGCGCTCATTGGTCACGTACGCGACGCCGGAGCGTCTGGTGACCTTCCGCCTCCCCAACCGTCTGCAAGCGCTCGAAACGGTCAGCGATCGGTTCCATCTCAAGCCGCTGCTTCGTTCTGTGACCTTCCCCCAGACGGCGTTCGTTCTCGCTCTGGCAGAGGGGTCGGTGCGATTGATCGAGATCGCCGCCGATCAGCCGGCCGACGAGGTTCGTGTTCAGGGAATGCCGAAGAACGCTGCGGATCACGCGGGCAAGTCGTCGATCAACAGTCGCACCGAAGCGGGTCGACTGTCGGGGTCGGACAGCCGAAAGCTGCGCGTCAATCAGTACGCCCGCGCAGTCGATCACGAGGTTCGTGGTGTCCTCGCCGGCCGCGACGTCCCCTTGATCCTGGCTGCCGCGGAACCCATCGCATCGGTGTATCGCTCCGTGAATTCGTACCGCCACCTGGTCGACAAAACCGTCGAGGGAAACCCGGAAGCCTTGTCGACGCAGGAAGTGGCGGACGGTTCGCGTCCTGCGCTCGACGATTTCCACGCCGAGCAGCTCGCGGCGGTGCGTGACACCTTCAACGTGCGCACCGAACAGGGACGCACTCAAACCGACGTCGCCGACGTGGCCACCGCCGCGACCTACGGCCAGGTCGACACCGTTTTCATCGACATCGATTCCGTCGTACCCGGAAGTCTCGAATTCGTCCCGAGCGGGGTCGATCATCGAGGAGTTTGGTCCGGGGGTGCGGCCGTAACGCCTGGGGTCCACGTCGGAACCACCGCTGAGTACGAGGGCGTCGAGATGCTCGACGATTCGGCGCGGATCACTGTGGATACTCAGCAGGATCGGTTGACCACCGGCCGCGCGGATTTTCGAGGGAAAATCGGTGAAGAACATTTCCATCAACGCGTCGCCGACGACGTTGGGTAGTGACGGCCCGCCGCGGTCGACGCGGCCGGTGACTCCGATCAGGGGCATGGCGGGGAGTGCCTCCGCCGTCATCGTGAATTGGGTCATAGGAGCGAGCATAGAACTATTGAATGGCTTTTCGCTAGAGTTTGGCTTGTAAAGTTGGGGTAACGGGTTCGAAGTGCCGCGCGCTGCTGTATCTATTCAAGGACAGCTGCGAATGGGAGCGTTCGATTTCGTAGGTCAAG
>NZ_JBEOXI010000772.1:0-1539 GCF_040296465.1 Streptomyces sp. NPDC002130 | reverse complement strand
GAGGGGCCTTTCGCCGTCTGGTGCGCCGCCAGGGACTCGAACCCCGGACCCGCTGATTAAGAGTCAGCTGCTCTAACCAACTGAGCTAGCGGCGCCTGCTGACGTCGTAGACCTTAGCACCCTGGTCGGCGGGAGGAAAAATCGAAATCCGCACCGCCGAGCGGGCCGCCCGGACGGCTGCCCAGAGCAGTACCTCGGGGCCCGGGAGCCAGGGCTGACGGGTGTCGGGGGCGACGAGCCAGCGGGTGGCGGAGCGGGTTGCGGACCCGGCGGGGGTGGTGGTTGCGACAGGCGCCGGGCCGGTGGAGGAGATGCTTTCGGACGGCGCCGGACCGGTGAGATAGGTGCTCGGGGCCGGGACGGTCACCGCGTCGCCGGTGCCGTGGCACAGCAGTGGCGGGACGGCGTTTTTACAGTTGGCCACTCGGCTGTCCTGGCCGCGGTCGCGGGTGCCCCACTCCTCCCACTCCAGCAGTACGGGGAGCCGCTGAGCCGTCCCCGGGGCGGCGAACAGCAGGATCCGGCCCCGGAACTCCGCGACCGGCCCCGAGCCGGGGCCGTCGTCCCACAGCCGGTCGAGCATGCGCCGGCCGAACATCGCGGGCGCGCTGACCACGTCGAAGACCGAGCCGCAGGGCAGCACGACCGGTGCGTCCGGCCGCTCCTCCCAGAGGGCGAGCGTGCTTCGCGGATACGTTCCTGCCGAGGCGAGCCAGGCGGCCCCGTCCGGGGTGACTTCGGAGGCGTTCCATGCGCTGCTCATGGCAACCATGTCTACCCGGCGTGAGCGTGCGGTTCCCGAGGGTTGTGGGAAATCGGGACAGGAGGGGGTGGGAGGGAGTATCTTGCCCGCCTGGCATATGCCAGGTGATCGGGAAGGGCCGTCGCAGAGCCGTGTCAGGCGGTGCCGCCGGGCCCCCGGCCCTCGACGCCGCCCCGCATCAGATCCCGCCCGAACTCGACCATCTTCTTGGCGTAGTCCTCGGTCCACTCGGCCCGCTCGGCGATGTCGGCCGTCGTCAGCCGGTCGAACTTGCGCGGATCGGCCAGCTGCGCCGCCGCCATCGCCTGGAACTCCACCGCCCGGTCCGCCGCGGCCCGGAACGCCAGCGTCAGCTCCGTCGCCCGGGCCAGCAGCGCCCGGGGGTCGTCGATCGACTCGAGGTCGAAGAAGTGCTCAGGGTCGGAGGCCGCCTCCGCGGGCTCGAAGAGCAGGGGCGCGGGGCGTAGCCGCGGTTCGTTCCGACGCGGCGTGGGCTCCGCCATGTCTTCTCCTCCTCGTACGTCGCGCTGACCCTCTCGGTGGAGTGGGCCACCGTCCATTGTCTCGCGGGCGCGCAAGTGGGCATCGCGGTAGTGGGTACGGCCGCCACACCACCCGGTGTTCGTCAGGGCTTCGAGGGCGCGCCGGTTTCCGGCCAGATCACGGTCGCCACACCACCCGGTGCTCCGCCAGATGTGCCAGGACCGCGTGGTTCGCCTCCCAGCCGTCCGGGCTGCGTTCATCGGCCGCCTCCGGCGGCGTGGGGGGGGCCCGCC
>NZ_JBEOXI010000771.1:0-1540 GCF_040296465.1 Streptomyces sp. NPDC002130 | reverse complement strand
CTTCATCCCCGCTCCGCCGTCGATCAACTCCCGGACGATGTCCGCATGGCCGGCGTGCCGATGGATCTCGGTGACGACGTGAACGAGTATCCGATGCAACGTGACGTCGCGCCGATTCTCCGGCCAATGCTTCACGAAGCCGGGGGCATCGAGATCGTGCTCCTCGATCGTGGCGTCGGCGAAAGCCCAGGTACGGCGATAGGTTTCGACGATGTCGGCCCTGGACTCGTCGGCGCGGGCCCACATGTCGACGTTGAGTTCCTCCGAACGCAACCACGCAGGTAGATCGGGAACACGTCGGCCGAACGTCGGACCGAAATACCCGAGCTCGACGCCGATCATGTGTTTGACCAGACCCAACAAGTTGGTCCCTGTCCGGGTCATCGGACGCCGAATGTCATACTCCGACAGCCCGTCGAGCTTCCAGACGAGCACGTCGCGCGCTGCCTGCAGGTACCGCCGGAGATCTTCCTTTTCCGAGTTGGTGGTCATGAAACCAACCTAAACCGAGTGGAGCACACATTGACAGCGGTGGAGGATCTGACCGAGGTTGCCTCCCGGGCCGTCGCCGCCGAGCGTGACGCCAGATCGGTGCGCTGGCACAACCCGACGGCGGTCCGCAAAGCCGCCGCGTCCGTCCGCGATTCGCTCGACGACGAACGAACTGCGCTGAGCCGACCGTCGTACAGTGGGTTGTCGCCCTCGCCGCACATGGCGCACCAACTCGAACTGATCACCCGGTTGCAACCACCGCTTCCCGCCGACGCCACCATCGGTACCGCCGCGCAGGCCGAGGCCGACGCCGTCGCCGCGGTCACCACTGCACGGATAGCCCTGCGCGCCGCCCACCTTGCGGTTCTCGAAGCACGCGTCGCTGCGCTCGATGCCGGTGACACCGATACCGTCGCCGCTGCGATTCGCGGTTACGTCCCGCTGACCTCGGGCAACCCCGTCGTCCGGCATGTACAGGGTCTCGGCTCCCGGATCCGTGAGGAAGCACGGCACGTCGTGAGTGGTAAGCCTCGGTCGATCGCGTTTCGGCTGGGGCTGAGCCTCGGAATGGGCTTGGCGTACCTGGCATTCATTCGCCTCTTCCAGTGGGACACCAAGGAAGATCGACTGCCTTACCTTGCGCTGTACGCACTCTCGGGTGTGGTCGGAAGCGTCGTGTGCACCAATGCACTCAGCTTCGACGCCGGCCGCGTCCGTGCTGCGTTGTCCGGCGGCACCAGGCTCTGGCACGTACTGGTCGCGAAGAACGCGGTGATGCTGCTTCTCGTCGGCAGCGCCGGGTTCCTGCTCAGCGCCGTCCTCGCCTGGCGCTCCGGAAGCAGCGCTGATCTGGTGAAGGCGTGCGGTCAGGTGCTGACCATGATCCTGCTGTGGCTCGGCGTCGCCAACGTGATGTCCGTGGCGTTGCCGCTGCGGGCCGAACCGATGACGGCACGGCGCCACGACGGCACGTGGAAGCAGTTCCTGCTGTCTTTCTTCATCTCCTACGGTGTCGGACTGATCGTCAATCTGATGCTCTACTGGCGAG
>NZ_JBEOXI010000770.1:0-1543 GCF_040296465.1 Streptomyces sp. NPDC002130 | reverse complement strand
GCGACCAGTCGCACGTTTTCCCCCTGGCTTCGGTGACAAAACTGTTGTGCGCCTACGCGATTCTCGTGGCAGTGGAGGAAGGGGCGGTCGAGTTGGATGGGCCGGCCGGGCCCGAGGGGTCGACCGTTCGTCACCTCCTCGCGCATGCCTCGGGGTTGGCATTCGCCGAACGTGTCGTTCAGGCGCCAGTGGCGTCGAAGCGGATTTATTCGAGTGCGGGTTTCGAAGTTCTTGCCGAGTTGGTTTCCCGGGAGACCGAGATCGAATTTGCCGACTATCTGGCCGAGGCGGTGTTCGCGCCGTTGGGGATGACCAGCGCGGCTCTTGTCGGTCCGGCCGGCCACGGTGCGCAGGCATCGGCAGACGACTTGGCCAAGTTCGCGGCTGAACTGCTCTCGCCGACTCTGGTCTCGGCGCAGACGTTCGCAGAGGCGACAACTGTGCAGTTCCCGGGGCTCGACGGAATTCTTCCGGGTTACGGCTCTCAGCGCCCCAACGACTGGGGGCTCGGATTCGAAATTCGGGGCGACAAGCGTCCGCATTGGACGGGTCTCGAGAACTCGGCCGCTACCTTCGGTCATTTCGGCCAGTCGGGGACGTTCCTGTGGGTCGATCCCACGATCCATACTGCGTGCGTCGTGCTGACCGATCGTGATTTCGGTGATTGGGCCAAGCCTTTGTGGACCGAATTGTCCGATGGCGTGGTCGGTGAAGTTTCGCGGTAGAGCACAAATTTCTCTCCTTCCACTGGCGCAACACGGGTAACACAAGGCACACTGTTCAATCGAGCGTGCTGCACGAACTCGACAGAGGTCGTTGGGGAAGACGTCCCTCGTCGAAGCAGGAGGCTCGAGTGCGCGAAATGAATCAATTCGCGGACGTGACGACTGGTGTGGTGTACATCCACTCGTCGCCCGCGGCGCTGTGCCCGCACGTGGATTGGGCTCTGTCCGCCACGTTGGACAGCCCTGCCAAGCTCAGATGGACCTCACAGCCCGCCTACGACGGGCTTCTCCGGGCGACGACGGACTGGACAGGTCCCGTCGGAACCTGTGCCCGCCTGGTCGATTCGCTACGCGCCTGGCCGATGTTGCGGTTCGAGGTCACCGAGGACCCGAGTCATGGCGTCGACGGCGAACGGTACAGCCATGTACCCGGTCTCGGCTTGTGGCGCGGATCCACCAGTGCGAACGGTGATGTCGTCGTCGGGGAGATGAAGCTACGGTCCATCATGAATTCCGGAGGAGACATCGCCGCGGAAATCGATCGGGCGATAGGCGCACCGTGGGACGAAGAACTCGAACCCTTCCGGAGTTCCGGCGAAGGTGCAGAAGTAACCTGGCTGCGGAGGCGTGTCAGCTGATCCAGGTCCATCCTGAACCCGGAGTGAACCTTTCGGCTTGAACGACACAGAGTTGAACGACACAGAGTTGAACGACCAAGACTTGAATGACAAAAGGTGGGCCCCGCCGTGTCGGAGAGGCCCACCTACTCCCTGGAGGACCTCAAGGGCAAGTCCGGCACGTTCAAGGGGAAGATCATC
>NZ_JBEOXI010000769.1:0-1545 GCF_040296465.1 Streptomyces sp. NPDC002130 | reverse complement strand
CCATCGCGGCGCGGTGGCGGCGCAGTTCGCGCAGCCGGGAGCGGTCCATGGCGCGGCCGGTTGCCACTTCGCTTGCAATTACGACTCCCGAGCGATCGAAAACTCATCGCGCCGTCGTTACTACGCACCCGGCGTTCAGGACGATTCACCTCTCGTGGTCTGATGGACGGCGACACGGGGTGCCGAAAAAGTCGGCTGAGATCAGACCCGATGAACCTGACCAGTTAGCACTGGCGGAGGGATGTCGACATGACCGAACAGCAATTTCAGCGCGCATTGAACCTGGACGAGCAGATCGTTCTGATCACCGGTGGCGCCCGCGGGCTCGGCGCCGCACTGAGCCGAGCATTCTCCCGCTCGGGGGCCCGGGTGATCGTGAACTACAACAAGAGCCGTGATGCCGCCCAGGCCCTGGTCACCGAACTGGGCGAGGATCGCACCTTCGCAGTCCAGGCGGACGTGACGGACCGCAGTTCCGTCGACCAGTTGTTCTCCGCTGCACGCGAGAGATTCGACGCACCGATCTCGACCGTGGTCGACAATGCACTCGTCGACTTCTCGTTCAACGGCGATGCCCGGCCGAACGCGGACACGATCACCTGGGCCGACTTCGACTCTCAACTACGCGGAGCCGTTGCCGGCACACTCAATACCACCCAGGCAGCGCTACCAGGCATGCGCGAACTCGGCTTCGGCCGAATCATCACTGTCGGAACCAATCTGGTCCAGAATCCGGTAGTTCCGTACCACGACTACACCGCCGCCAAGGCTGCACTGTTGGCACTGACACGGACACTGTCCGCCGACCTCGGTCCGGACGGGATCACAGTCAACATGGTCTCCGGCGGCTTGCTCCGTACCACCGATGCGAGTGCCGCGACACCGGAAGCCGTCTTCGACATGATCGCGGCGAGCACTCCCCTGCGCCGAGTCACCACACCGGACGAATTTGCCGACGCCGCACTCTTTTTCGCCTCACCATGGTCGCGGGCCGTGACCGGCCAGAACCTGGTTGTCGACGGCGGACTCGTCAAGAACTGATGGGCGCACAACTACGGATAGGTGCGTTCCTGCTCGGTTGCGGACACCACAGTGCGGCGTGGCGACACCGCGACTCACCTGTCGAAAGTCTCGGCGACATCACGTATTACGAGTCGCTTGCCCAGATCGCCGAACGCGGGAAGCTGGACGCCGTTTTCTTCGCGGACGGTCACAGTGTTCGAGAACCCGAGTCTGGTGCGTCGTGGTTTCTCGAACCGATCACCGCATTGACTGCCATGGCACGAGCGACGGCGAACGTCGGCCTGGTCACCACCATCTCCACGACCTTTTACACGCCATTTCACGCAGCACGAATGCTGGCGTCGCTCGACCACATCAGCGGCGGACGGGCCGGTTGGAACGTCGTGACCTCGATGTTCGACCAGGAAGCGCGCAACCACGGCCTCGAGGCGATGCCCGATCATGCGTCCCGATACGAACGAGCCGACGAATTCGTCGACGTGGCGACGAACGCCCCTCCCTGGAGGAGCTGCTCTACCTCCT
>NZ_JBEOXI010000768.1:0-1546 GCF_040296465.1 Streptomyces sp. NPDC002130 | reverse complement strand
GATCGAGGTCGGCTTTCCGTCCGCGAGCCAGACGGACTTCGATTTCGTTCGCGAGATCATCGAAGACGGCGCGATCCCGTCCGACGTCACCATCCAGGTGCTGACGCAGTCGCGTCCCGAACTGATCAAGCGAACCTTCGAGGCGTGTGAAGGTGCCGAGAACGCGATCGTGCACTTCTACAACTCCACCTCGATCCTGCAGCGCCGCGTCGTGTTCCGCGCCGACAAGGACACGATCAAGAAGATCGCCACCGACGCCGCCGAACTGGTCCTCGCCGAGTCGAAGAAGTACCCGGACACCAACTGGCGCTGGGAGTACTCGCCCGAGTCCTACACCGGTACCGAGCTCGAGTACGCCAAGGAAGTATGTGACGCCGTCACCGAAACCCTGGGTGCGACGCCTGCCAACCCGGTCATTCTGAACCTGCCCGCCACCGTCGAGATGGCTACACCCCAACGTGTACGCCGACTCCATCGAGTGGATGCACCGCAACCTGGCTCGCCGCGATTCGGTCATCCTGTCGCTGCACCCCCACAACGACCGCGGCACCGGCGTCGCTGCAGCCGAACTGGGCTACCAGGCCGGCGCAGACCGCATCGAAGGCTGCCTGTTCGGCAACGGCGAGCGCACCGGCAACGTCGACCTGGTCACACTGGGGCTGAATCTGCATGCACAGGGCGTCGATCCGGAGATCGACTTCTCCGACATCGACAAGATCCGTCGAACGGTGGAGTACTGCAACCGAATTCCCGTCCACGAGCGCCACCCGTACGGCGGCGATCTCGTATACACGGCATTTTCCGGAACCCACCAGGATGCGATCAAGAAGGGCTTCGCCCATCACTACGAGAGCGCGGAGGCTGCCGGCGTCGATCCGGGATCGGCGCCTTGGGCGGTCCCCTACCTGCCGATCGACCCCGCCGACGTCGGCCGCGACTACCAGGCAGTCATTCGTGTGAACAGCCAGTCGGGCAAGGGCGGAATCGCATATCTGCTGCAGACCGAATACGGGGTTGAACTTCCCCGCCGCCTGCAGATCGACTTCGCCTCACGGGTGCAGCTCGAGACCGACGACTCGGGCACCGAAATGACAGCCGACCAGCTGTGGAACCTGCTGCTGCGCGAGTACGGGTACAACGGAGGAGTGCGACGGTACTCGCTGGAGCACACCGCCGACGGTGATCAGTTGTTCGTCGCCATCGAACGCGACGGGCGCGAAGTCACCGCTGCAGCCAGCGCGTCCGGACCGGTCGAGGCATTGGGCAAAATCCTGACCGAACAGGGCTCGGCGGTCGAGGTCGTCTCGCTCACCCAGCATTCACTGCCCCCGCAACCCGGAATCTTCCGGCAGTGCAAATTCGGCAGTCACCATCGCAGAGTGCGTGGTGAACGGCGAAGGACGCTGGGGCATTGCGGTGCATCAGTCGGTGACAGCGTCGGCGCTTCACGCGGTCTATGCCGCAAGCACACCGAATGTGATGCAGCTCACATGATCTTGCGGAAGGATTTCTCGGGGTCCATAGTTGAAGCTACAAGAACTTGAAC
>NZ_JBEOXI010000767.1:0-1546 GCF_040296465.1 Streptomyces sp. NPDC002130 | reverse complement strand
GCCTCGAAGTGCAGGTGCGGCCCGGTGGAGTTGCCCGTGGTGCCCGACTGGCCGATCCACTGTCCGGGGCTGACGCACCGGCGCCCCTGGCGCCGGTGGCGAAGGCGGTGACCCGGGCATGAGGACGCCCGGGCGCGGACGCGCACATCACCTGAGCGGGGGACCGCGACCGGCGGGCCGAGAAGCACCCCGACGGCCGAGGTCTCCTGCGCCCATCGCGTCCGGGCGTCATCCGCCCCGTCACTCACGTACTTCATCCGAGTCGCGCGATGTGCGGAGACGGGCACAGGATCGAGGAACGCTGACGTCGCATCACTGCGGCCAACGTTCACTTTCCCCCTCCGCGAAGGAGATGTGCGCAGGATGACCACCACATCCGAACGGGTTGCAGGTTCGCGGGCGCGCCAGGCGTCGCACCATGTCTCGCAGTCCGTGTTCGACGGTTCCCGGCTCCGAGTCGTCCTCCTGGTCGACGTCCACGACGGCGCCCAGCAGGAGTTCCTCGATGCCTACGAACAGCTGTGCAACCAGGTCGCGTCCGTCCCCGGGCACGTCAGCGACCAGCTGTGCCAGTCGATCGAGAACCCCTCGCAATGGCTCATCACCAGCGAGTGGGAGAGCGCCCCGCCGTTCCTCGCCTGGGTCAACAGCGAAGAGCACGTGCGGATGGTGGAGCCGCTGCACAGCTGCGTGCGCGACACCCGGTCCCTGCGCTTCCACGTCGTCCGCGAGACCGGCGGCCCGGCGGCGGACGCCGACCAGGCGGAGCGCCGGCTCCAGACGGCGCCCAGGATCGGCGACGGCGTGATCCGGCACGCGCTCACCTTCACCGTCAAGCCGGGCAGCGAGGAGATCGTCGCCAAGATCCTCGCCGACTACGCCTCGCCCGAGCCGCAGGTCGACGACACGACCCGGCTGTGCCGCACCTCCCTGTTCATGCACGGCAACCGCGTGGTGCGGGCCATCGAGGTGCGGGGCGATCTGCTGGCCGCGCTGCGCCACGTCGCCCGGCAGCCCGAGGTCCGGGCCGTCGAGGAGGCCATCAACCCCCATCTGGAGCAGAATCGGGACCTCAACGACCCCGAGTCCGCCCGGGTCTTCTTCACCAGGGCCGCGCTGCCCGCCGTCCATCACGTGACGGCGGGGCGGCAGAACCCCCAGGCCGAGCGGTACGCCCTGTACTACCCGGCCCGGCCGGACCTCGGCATGAAGCTGGCCGAACTGCTCTCCCGTCAGGACGAGACGGCGGCGGACGACCCGAGCAGCCCGGTCCTGCGCAGCACCATCTTCCAGCGCGACGACGTCGTCGTACGGCTCATCGACGTGCGCGACGGGCTCGGAGCCGCCGACCCCGCCCAGATCCTGGGTCTCACCGACTCGGCGCAGGCGGCCGAGCTGACGACGCTCCTGGACGATGCGGGCAGGGACACCACCACGTCGAAGGACGGCGGCATGGCGCGCCTCCTCGAACTCGCGCGCATGGACCTCGTCACCGACCGCCGGTCGCCCGACGCCTGATTCACCGTCCCGTGGGAGAGGCGGTGGC
>NZ_JBEOXI010000765.1:0-1547 GCF_040296465.1 Streptomyces sp. NPDC002130 | reverse complement strand
GTGTTCACACCAGAGTCATACCGTTGCCGTCCGGCCCGGTTGTCGTGTCGGTGTCGTGGACGGACGAAGGTGTTGTCGTGGATTCCGATGTGCCGGTAGCGGATTCAGCAGAGCTGGAGGTGATCGTGCGTCGTTGGCTCGACCTCGACGCCGATCACACTGCTGTAGAGGCAGCGTTCTGTAGCGATGAGTTGTTGGCCCCACTAGTGACCGCCCGTCCAGGATTGCGGGTGCTCGGCTCGGTGGACGGGTTCGAGACCGCGGTGCTCACCGTTCTGGGACAACAGGTTTCGCTCGGCGCGGCGAGGACGTTCGGTGGGCGCTTCGTCGGCGCATTCGGAGCGGCGGTGGACGCGGAGTTTCTTGCTTTCCCCGACCCGGCCTCGGTTGCAGCGCTATCGCCGGAGGATATTCAGAAAGCCGTCGGACTGACCACTGCGCGCGCAAAAACGGTGCACACGTTGGCAACTGCGGCAGCGAACGACCTCGATCTCTCCTGGGATGCGGATCCCGTCCAATTTCGGCGAGAGTTGTTGTCACTAACAGGAATCGGACCGTGGACCGCTGACTATCTCACTGTTCGAATTCTCGGTGATCGCGACGCATTCGTACCTGATGATCTGGTCTTGAAACGTGCGCTGGGTGTCTCCTCCGGCAAAGAAGCCGCGGCGTTGTCCGAGAAATGGCGACCCTGGCGGGCCTATGCGCTTTTTCATCTGTGGACCAAAGAGGCGTTTCTGTAGTCGGTCAGTCTTTGGCGCGCGCCAATTCGGACGGCCACCAGATACGTTTCCCGATGTCGTGAGAGAGCGCAGGCACCAGGACACTGCGCACGATGATCGTATCGAGCAACACACCGAAGGCCACGGCAAATCCGATCTCGGCGAGGAAGACCAGCGGCAGGATGCCCAGTACGGCAAATGTTGCGGCCAAGACGATTCCGGCTGAAGTGATCACGCCGCCCGTCACTGCAAGACCGCGCAGAACGCCTGCACGGGTACCGAATTCTCCCGTCTCCTCCCGGACCCTGGTCATCAAGAAGATGTTGTAGTCGATACCCAGAGCGACGAGGAACACGAAGGCGAACAGCGGGAAAGACTGATCAGCCCCGGCGAACCCGAACACGTGCGTGAAGAAGAATCCGCTCACGCCGAGGGTCGCCGCGAAGGAAAGCACCACGGTGACAATGAGAATCACCGGGATCAGCAGAGCGCGAAGCAAAGCGGCCAAGACCAGGAAGATCACCACCAACACGATCGGGATGATCAGGTTTCTGTCGCGGACCGAGGCCGCCTGGACATCAAGGGTGGTGGCCGTGCTGCCGCCGACAAGTGCGTCGGCGCCGGGCACGTCGTGGACGGCCGTCCGCAGTCGCTTGACAGTATCGAGTGCCTGCGGTGAATCGTAGGAGTCGGCGAGGGTTGCATTGATCATGGTGCGGCCGTCGATCGGTGCAACGGTGAAAGCCGACCAGTACGCGCGCAACACGTTGATCGAGATGAACATCTCCCTGGTCCGCTACGCGGCCTCCCGTTTCCGCAGCCGGG
>NZ_JBEOXI010000764.1:0-1548 GCF_040296465.1 Streptomyces sp. NPDC002130 | reverse complement strand
GTCATCGTGGCCGTGTGGACGATCGCCGACACGGCCAACGCGTTCTACGCCTGCTTGCCTGATGCCGGACTTTCGGGATCAGACAGGGCAATGCTCGAAGAGTTCCAGCTAATCGCAGATGACAGCTCCGTACCTTCGGGACGCCTCGTGGTCGTCGCAGTATCCAGTTCTAGCCGCGGCTTGTTCTCAGTTGAGTGGGGGGAAGTCCAGCTCCGCGCGAATCGTTGCGTTGAGTGGATGGATTTCACGGAAAGTCTGCTACCGGTTCAGCAGACGAAACCAGTCTCGATCACACCAACACGGACTTTCACGTCAGGAGCATTGCCCCCAAAGTTCCCTCGGAATCCAGTAGAGAGGTCAGGCGAATCACACGATGGCTGACACCGGCAACCGTGAACCGGAACTCTCACTCTTTAGCCGGGATGTCCAATCCGAGCTTGCTGTCATAGCGGACGCATTTGAGCCAGCGCGACTCACCCAAGCCCGGGTATTGGCTGAACTAACCAAGTCAGAGCTCGCAGATGCGGTGGGCGTTTCGGCGGCAGCGATTGGGCAGTACGAGTCCGGTATCAACAAACCGCGACAGGAACTGTTACCCGGCCTATCCAAATCCCTATCAGTGCCGGTGCAGTTCTTCGCCACAGGGCGCCCGTTTGGGCATCTCGATACAACCGATGCGCATTTTCGGAGCCTACGGTCTACCCGCGCGAAGGATCGAGCCAAAGCTGCCGCACACGCAGAACAACTCTGGGAGCTCACACATGCGCTCGAAAAGCGTGTGAAGTTCCCCGATCTAGATCTTCCTGAAATCGAGGAAGGGACTTCGCCGGTCTACGCCGCTCAACTCTTACGTCAGCATTGGAGGGTCCAGCGAGGCCCCGTGCCCCACCTCGCCGCCACGATGGAATCACGCGGTCTCGTAATATGTCTCATCCCATTGACCAACGAATCAGTCAGCCGCGTCAAAGCATATTCCACCAGAACACTGGGCCGCCCATTGGTGATTGTTACTCCTGAGCGCTTCAAATCCGTATACGAATACCGATTCACATGCGCTCATGAGATCGGCCATCTACTCATGCACCCCAGCCCGCTTCCTGGGGATCGTCAGCAGGAGCGTGAAGCGGATCAATTCGCTGCCGAATTTCTCACCCCACGGACGGAGATAGAGCCGCTGCTGCCTAGGACTGCTCGTATCGCGTCCTTAGAACAGCTAAGCGGAACATGGGGCGTATCCGTTGAGTCGTTGATCTACAGGATGGGGGAACTTCAGCTAGTAGGGGACGCGTCAATCCGCCGAGCCCATCAGCGTCTCGCTGAGATGGCTGGCCTTCGGCGAGAAGAACCGCTGACCTCATATCCTGGTGAGATGCCCAGCCTTCTACACGAAGCGCTGGAATTGACGGGGCAGATGGGTTTCTCACGTGCCGATCTCGCGGAAGAGCTGTGCTGGACTCAGCGCCACCTAGCAAACATCCTCGGTGAAACGGATACGAGACCTGCTCTCCGCGTAGTCCGTTAGCGGTGGCGCTTATCGTCTTGCCGATC
>NZ_JBEOXI010000763.1:0-1548 GCF_040296465.1 Streptomyces sp. NPDC002130 | reverse complement strand
CCTCGCCCGTGAGCTGGGCTCGCGCAACCTCACCTTCAACGTCGTCGCACCCGGCTTCGTCGACACGGACATGACCAAGGCGCTCACCGACGAGCGATGGGTCCTTGCTGTCCCCCCATGTGATGCCGTGGCGAGCAACTCGGAATCTACCGATGTCACTTCGCCGTTCCTGGTGAGGTACGTCGGCCGGCCACCGTTCGGCTGGCGTACCGCATTCACTTCCAAGTCCGGTGCATCACCCTTCCTCGAATCGCCCTACATTGCTATCATCGTTTTATGACGATGAATAACGAGTCGGGATGCCTCGCTGCAACCGGCAGCGGGTCCAGTCTGGATGCGGCAGTGGCACTGTTCCACAGTCTCTCGGATGGCACCCGGTTGTCGATCGTGCGCCGTCTCGCCGAAGGAGAAGCGCGGGTTGCGGATTTGATCGGTGAACTCGGCCTCGCCCAGTCGACGGTGTCCGCACATGTCGCATGCCTACGTGATTGCGGTCTGGTCGACGGCAGACCAGAAGGTCGGCAGGTGTTCTACTCGCTGGCCCGACCGGAGTTGATGGACCTACTCGCCTCGGCGGAGACGCTGCTTGCCGCGACAGGGAACGCGGTTGCCCTGTGCCCGAATTACGGCACCGACACCGGAGATAGCCGTGAGTGACGCGTGCGGCTGCGGCCACGACGAACCCCGCGCCGAGGGCGAGGAAGAACACGAGATCGAAAAGTGGTGGCAGGTTACCGAGATCCGGGCGGCCGCAGCAGCGGGCGTGCTGCTGATCGCGGCCCTGACAGTCCGGCTGGCCGGCGGGCCTGATGCTCTCGGGATCGGCTTCGAAGCGGGCGCGCTGATCATTGCCGGCTACACCTTCGTCCCGTCCACTCTCACACGCCTGGCCAAGGGCAAGATCGGCGTCGGCACCCTGATGACGATCGCGGCCGTCGGCGCGGTACTGCTCGGCGAGGTCGGCGAAGCAGCCATGCTCGCATTCTTGTTCGCGATCAGCGAGGGACTCGAAGAGTATGCCGTCACCCGCACTCGCCGTGGCCTGCGCGCCCTGCTGTCCCTGGTCCCGGACACCGCGACAGTGCTCCGCGGCGGCCGGGAGGAAACCGTCCCGCCCTCGGAGCTCGAGCTCGGTGAGGTCATGATCGTCAAGCCCGGGGAACGGATCGCCACCGACGGCATCATTCGCAGCGGGCGCACCGCCCTGGATACCTCCGCGATCACCGGAGAGTCGATGCCCGTCGAAGCCGGTCCCGGCGACGAGGTGTTCGCCGGGTCGATCAACGGCACCGGCGTCCTCGAAGTCGAGGTCACCGCAGATGCGCAGGACAATTCGCTGGCCAAGATCGTGCGGATCGTCGAGGCCGAGCAGTCCCGCAAGGGCGAGGCGCAACGCCTCGCCGACAAGATCGCCAAGCCGCTGGTTCCGGGCGTGATGATCGTCGCCGCGGCGATCGCCGCGGTCGGTAGCATGCTCGGTGATACGCGGGTGTGGATCGAACGAGCCCTGGTGGTACTGGTTGCCGCGTCGCCGTGCGCGCTGGCCAT
>NZ_JBEOXI010000762.1:0-1549 GCF_040296465.1 Streptomyces sp. NPDC002130 | reverse complement strand
CCTTCCCGCTCCCCATCTACGCCATCTGCGACCTGCTCGGCGTCCCCCGCGAGGACCAGGACGACTTCCGCTCTCCGGCAGCGGCGCGTACACCCACATGACGATGGTGGCCGAGAACGCGACCGGGCTCCGCAACCTCTTCAAGCTGTCTTCGCTCGCATCCATCGAAGGTCAGCTCGGCAAATGGCCGCGTATGGACGAAGAGCTCATCGCCGCGCACGCCGAGGGCATCATCGCCACCACGGGCGCCGGCTGGATCGGCGCGGCCGGCCCCGGCGGTGAGGGCGCCAATTTCTTCGATGAGCGTGCTGACAGACATCCGACATCGCGGCACCCGGGACGTATTCTTCCTGGTCTGCGACGGGCTCAAAGGCCTACCGGACGAAGCATCACAACACGAGTCACAGTCGACCCAGGTTCGGCCAACTCCCACACCAGTCGCTCCGGAGCGCGAACTTGCTGACCTCGACACCACCAAGTTCCATACCCACTGGAGCCCCGAGGTCGACCACCAACTCATGAACAGCCGCACCATCCCACAACACAGCAGCAGACCAGAAGGACCGAGACTGTGAGCATCATCGGATACGCCCGCGTCTCCACCCTCGAACAAAACCCCGAGCTGCAGCAGCACGCACTCCGCCAAGCCGGCGCGATCCGCATCTTCACCGACTACGAATCCGGCTCGACAACGCAGCGCCCCCAGCTCACCGAATGCCTGAACTACCTACGCGATCACGACGGTGATGTCCTTGTCGTCTGGAAACTTGATCGCCTCGGACGATCCGTCCGCCACGTCATCGACACAGTCCACAACCTCGGCGAACGTGGTATCGCATTCCGTTCCCTCACCGAAGGATTCGACACAACCACCGCAGGCGGCGAATTCTTATTCCACATCATGGCAGCCCTCGCCCAAATGGAACGCCGCATGATCGTCGAACGCACCCACGCCGGCCTCGAAGCCGCTCGACGCCAAGGTCGACACGGCGGCCGGCCCACCGTCATGACCCCCGAACGCACCGAACTCGCCCGCACGATGCGTGAACAGGGCAAAAGCCTCGACACGATAGCTTCGACACTCCGTGTCGGCAGATCCTCCGTCAGTCGTGCCCTCGCACCCGAGAAGGCCGGCGGGCAGCAGTAATCCTCACACGAACCAAGCACGAGCCGAACCGTCAAAACCGACGCGGTACCGCCCTGTGTCCGCAGCCTTTCCCTCCATTCGAGCCAACCCATCGGCAGGGTCCCGATGCGCCGCCGTTCCTTTGGCCGTGGGATCGGCGGCGAGAGCGCTCAAATACAACAGAATTGGCTCGGAAACCCCCGTGGGTCAACACATAATCATCAGCCATGTCTTCTGCCCGCCGTGGTGCGGAAGAGTTCCACGACCACCACGTATACCCCAACAGCGCAGCCGCAGCGAGAAGTGTACAGCCCACCAGGACTGCGAGGCCTGCGTCCGGGGACTGTTTCGTAATCGGTGTTTTGGCCCGAGACGCTGAGTGAATGCTCGGCGAGGAGGTGCCGAGATGACGACACTGGAGAA
>NZ_JBEOXI010000761.1:0-1549 GCF_040296465.1 Streptomyces sp. NPDC002130 | reverse complement strand
CCGGGTTTCTGCTCCTCATTTCACTCCTCCATGGCCACCAGGCGTGGCCTTGGCCGTCAGAACGGCAAGTCCGAGATCCTGATTCAGCGCTGCATCTACGGCCTGTTCAAGCTTAGTGAGACGATCATCTACACGGCGCAGCGCTGGAAGACGGCGCGCGATGCGTGGAAACGCATGATGCAGATCGTCAAATCACGAGCCTGGCTACGCAATCGCGTTGTCCGCTCGACCTGCTCACAGGGTGAGGGTGTCATCGAGCTGGCGACGGGCGAGTCGATCTCATTCGGCACGCGATCGAATGACACTGGCCGAGGGTTGACCAAGGTCGACCTGATCATCTACGACGAGGCGTACAACCTCACTGACGGCGAGCTGTCGGCGATGTCGTTCGTGCAGATGGCGGCCGAGAATCCGCAGACCATCTACGCGTCGTCGGCGGTCAACAAGGATGAGCATCCGAATGGCGCTGTGCTGGCGTCGGTTCGGAAGCGTGGCCTCGCACATGACGACGGTCTGTACTTCATGGAGTACATGGCGCCCGAGGATATGGACCGCGAGGACGAGGCGACCTGGCAGTACTGCAATCCGTCGTATGGAGTGATCCAAACCGCCGAGAAGATCCTCAAGATCATGAAGACGCTCGCGACGGAGGCGGGCCGCAAGGGTTTCGACGTCGAGGCGCTCGGCCGAGGTGACTGGCCGGTTGATGTCGAATTCGAAACTTGGTCGGTCATCTCCGAACAGGAGTGGTTCGCGATGGGCGATGCAGCTCCGGACCTGATCGGTCCTATCGGACTGGGAATGGATCGCTCACTCGATCGTCAGTGGTGGTCGATCGCCGCGGCGCAACGCACGACGGACGGCCGAATTCACGTTGAAGTCGGCTACTTCCGCTCGGGATCGAACGCGGAAGTCGTCGATTTCCTGCTCGACGTCATCACGGCCTGGGATCCCTGCGCGTTGGTGACGGATGGCAAGTCGCCGGCCGCGGTACTCGAGCCATTGCTGCTCGATGCCGAGGTTGAACTGATCAAGACGACGGCGAATCAGATGGTTACCGCCTGCGGTGGCTTCTACGACGATTCGGTCTCCGCGGTTCTCAGCCATACGGAACAACCTGTAATGACGAACGCGCTCAAGAATGCCGTCAAACGCACTCTTCCCCGCGGCGATTGGGCGTGGAATACGCAGGCGGACGCCGTCATTGCCCCGCTGGTCGCCGCAACCCTAGCGCGCTGGGCATTGCTCACGTTCGGATCGCGAGTTTCGACGCAAAAGGCTGTCGACCCGGCGTTCGAAGAGCCTGTCGACGCCAACTCGTTCGACGAATTCGATGCGCTTTCAGCCGCATTCTAAGGAGGTGACTCATGGCTCGAACCAAGACTGACGATCCTTCTGTCGAAGTCGGCTACGTCAATGGACGCGGAACCGATTGGCAGCATTGGGATGAAGACGAGAAGGTCCCCGAGCTGCAGTGGCCCGAATCGGTTCACGTCTACTCGCGGATGCTGAAGGAAGACGGCCGTGTCGCCTCGGTGATACAGGCAAT
>NZ_JBEOXI010000760.1:0-1551 GCF_040296465.1 Streptomyces sp. NPDC002130 | reverse complement strand
GTCGAACGTCGACGACGAGTTGATCGCGTCACCGTTCGGCATCGTGCCCGTCCAGCCGCTCGGGATGTGCACCGGGTCGTCGAAACGGTTGTAGTCGGCGCGGTTCTCGGGGACGGCGATGCCCAGGGCGTCCTGGTGGTTGGTCCACATGCCGTCCAGCAGCTTCTTCGCCGCCGCCGCGGCCTCGGTGTCACCGGAGCGGTCCGCGTAGTACGTCAGGGTCTTGGCGAACGCGGCCGCCACACCGACATCGTTGGTGTAGTCGGCGACGGTGACGTGCAGTCCGTTGTTGGAGCCGGGGCTGGAGGCGTTCCAGGTGTCGGGCTGGCCCGACCACTGCAGTGTCGAGGGGATCCGGTAGGTGCCGTCCGGGTTGAACGTGGTCTTGGACAGCGCCCACTTGACCCACTTGTCGAGGACCGTCTTGGCCTGCGCGTTGCCCGTCTGCTGGTACAGCTCGGCGACGCGCTCCATGGACCACGCCTGGAAGCCGAACCACTGGTTGGACGGCGGGTCGTGATACACCGGCTTCTCGTCGTAGTACATGCCGTAGAAGGTCGACTTGCCCGACGGCGGGGTCGCGTACCGGCCCTGCCAGCTGTTGGTCGCACCACCGGCGATGGCGCCCTCGCTGGACTGCAGCCAGCGGTAGAACTCCAGCTGTCGGTCCATGGACTTGGCCCAGTCGGTCGCGCCCGTGGCCGACTTCGGCTTCAGCGGCGCGTAGTTGGCGAGCGCGTAGGCCGCGAAGGGGTTCTGGTAGCCGCCGTGGGCGTGGCTGGAGCCGATGCGCCAGGCCCAGCCGGCACTCGTGTCCGTGGCGCCGCCCCAGGCGTAGTACCAGGAGAGGAGGTAGTGCGAGGCGTCCTTGCCGGTGCCCGCCGGGCAGGCCGACGGTCCGACGCAGTTGCCGACCTTCTTGAAGTACTTGTCGTACATGGAGTAGCGCAGGTAGTCGCCCATCTTGGCGGCCTTGCCGACCGTCGCGGAGACGGCGGAGCCCTTGCCCTGCTCCTTGGCCCACAGATCCGCCCAGTAGGCGGCCTGCACGGCCCGCGCGTCTGCGTCCGGGGCGTTGGTGAACTTCCACTGCTTGGCGTAGGAGGCGTCACCGGTGAACAGGTCCAGATAGCCGTTCTTGCCGCCGTACTTGAAGGCGTCGCAGGTCGGCTGCGGCACCGTCTCCCACACCGACTCCTGCACGCCGCGCTGGAAGGTGTTGATGTACGACGGGCCGGTGTCCGACGGACCCGCCTCGCACTTGCCGGGCGCGTTTCCGAAGCCGTAGACGTTGTCGACGTCCTGCAGCCAGTGCATGCCGTAGACGTCATCTGTGCCGTACGCCGACTTCAGCTCGGCCGCGATCGGGTCCGAGCCTGCCGCGACGGACGGTTCGAGTTTGGCCGGGTACTCGTTCGGCGTGTCCAGCTCGGGCGCGTAGGTGGCGGGCTTGGAGGCGTTGTAGAAGGAGTTGGTCGGCTGGTCGGCGCGGGTGGGGGGGCGATGCTCGACGCGGCGGCACGCAACGTCCTGCTGATCGACCACACCAAG
>NZ_JBEOXI010000759.1:0-1554 GCF_040296465.1 Streptomyces sp. NPDC002130 | reverse complement strand
AGGCCCGGGCCGTGTGCCCGCGGGGGCGGTCCTACAGCGGCTTCTCGTACCAGGCCACGTCCCAGTACCGGCCGAATTTGCGGCCCACCTCCCGGCTCTTCTGCCTGGCCTGCCCAGTACTCCGCCTGCTCCTCATGTCCGAGCGCAGCAACCTCGGAACCATGAGCGGCTGCGGCGGAAGTGCCTGCCGCGCCGGCGGAAGTGCCTGCCGCGTCCTTGAAGTCCTCTGCGTCGGAAGCATGGCCCGCAGCATTACCCGCGAATCCCTCGGCCGCATCGCGCGCATCTTCCGAGGCGCCAACCGCTACAGCGAGATCAGCCAATGCCGGAATAGTAACGACGTCATCGACGATCGCAGTCTCAGTCTGCAGTTGGAAGACCAGCGCCAGCCCGTCATTCGACAATCGCACGTCGAGCCAACTGTCACCCTTCGGTCCCCGCACCACCGGAACCCCTGGCGTGGGATAGACCGGAGTCACGAGCGTGAGATCGACTGCCGTGGAACCCTCGTCCGGATCTGCAGGGTCCGGACCGGGAACGTATTCGACCAGCTCGAGATCGAACTTCGTCGAACTCACGACATCTTTCCCACACGCGGACCCACCTGGGGGAAGGCATTGAGAAAGACCACCCATATGACAAGCAACAGAGCCGAGGCGATGGCAATCGGAGCGAGGAATCTCAATGTTCCTCGGACCGCGGTCATTTCTGTGCTCCCGGAGCGCTTGTCCACGGGGTGACGAGCCGGGCGATCGCTGCGACGACGGCATATCCCAGGCCGGCGAGCAAGGCGGCGGCGATGGCCATTCCCCACGTTCGCGGGACGTTGTACGACGTCTGAGCGGCTGTGAGTGCGACGCCGATCCCGCTGTCCACCCCGCCGAGATACTCACCGAGGATAGCGCCGAGTACAGCGGAGGGTGCAGCAATCTTGAGAGCGGCAAAGGTGCTCGGAAGTGCGCTCACCAGTTGAACTTTGGTGAACTTCTGCCAACGCCCACCGCCGTAGGCGGCGACGAGATCGAGGCTCGTCTTGTCTGCCGATCTCAGGCCTGCGAGTGTGCCGACCATCGTGGTGAAGAAGCAGTACATCGCGGCGAGAAAGATTGTGGGGGTCCGGCCGCCGAAGACGACCAGGATGATCGGGCCGAGCGCCAACAGCGGTGTGCAGTAACTCAGGATCGCCAATTGTGTGGCCAATCCCTCGATAGGCGGAATGAGAACGACAAGCACGGCAAGCGTGATCGCCAGCAGATTTCCCCAGATAAAGCCCTGCAGCGCACCGGAAGCCGCCTCGTCGCTGCGCTCGTCGCGGCCCTCGCCCTGGTCCTCGGCGACACGGGACTGATCGGCGCTGTCTGCGGCGGAGTCACGTCCTTGGTGCTCACCGTCACCGCCGTCGTGGCAGCGCGCGTGTACGCAGACACTGCAAGCTCCATCACACTCGGATGCACGGCGGTGCCACTGGCTTTCGTCTCCGGCGCACTTTGTGTACCCGGCACTGTCCTTTCTGCTCATCTCCTTCTCGGTTCGGCATTCGCAGCCGCGGTAACT
>NZ_JBEOXI010000758.1:0-1556 GCF_040296465.1 Streptomyces sp. NPDC002130 | reverse complement strand
GCCCGGTCGGAGGACTGCGGATTCACCGGCTGGCAGGATCGTGATCATGCGAAGGGCGTAATCTCGACGTCGGAGGATTCGAGGAGAGCGCGGATCGCTGCGGCCATGTCGACAGCTGCCGGGCTGTCACCGTGGACGCACACCGATGCTGCGGCGACTTTCACCGTGCTTCCGTCGACTGCGTCCAACTCGCCGTCGACGACCATCCGCCGAACCCGTTCTGCAACCAGCGTCGGGTCGTGCAGAACGGCGCCGGACTCGGTGCGGGGAACCAGGGTGCCTTCCGCCGTGTACGCGCGATCGGCAAAAGCCTCGGCGACGATCTCGAGGCCGGCCTCTCGAGCCTCTTCCAGAAACACCGAACCCGGTAGTCCGAGAACGGGTAGCGAACTGTCGTAGGCGACGACAGCGGCGACGACCGCCCGTGCTTGCCGACGGTGATGGACTATTGCGTTGTAAAGCGCGCCGTGGGGTTTGACGTACGTGACCCGCGATCCGGAGACACGAGCCAAACCGTCGAGCGCCCCTATTTGATAAATGACGTCGGCGGTGAGGTCCTTCGGGGACATGTCGATGAAGCGTCTCCCGAAACCGGCGAGGTCTCGGTAACCCACCTGCGCGCCGATCCGCACGCCGCGGGTGGCTGCGGATTCGCAAGTCGCCAACAGCGTTGTCGGGTCCCCGGCATGGAATCCGCAGGCGATGTTCGCGCTGGTGACAAGTTCGAGCATGGCGTCGTCGTCGCCCAGGGTCCAGGCTCCGAAGCCCTCGCCGAGGTCGCTGTTCAGATCAACGCTGTAGCCCATACCTCGATTCTAGGTACATGAGCTTCGAGATATGCGTGGCTCTCGGTGTTCAGGCGTGGGCCGGAATCCGTCCGGCATTCTTGCGACGTGCGGATCCGAAGAGTCGGCATATCAGGTAGATCACGAACGAGACCGAGGTGACGAAACTCGAGACGGGAACGCCGGGTGCCAGCGAGAGAAGGATGCCGCCGACGGCTGCCAGTTCGGCGAACACGACGGAGAGGATCGTGGCCTTGAGTGGGCTTGCCGTGACGTACGCGGCGGCCGCTGCGGGGGTGATCAGCAGCGACATCACCAGCAGCGCACCGACGATCTGTACGCCGAGTGCTGCGGTGATGCCGACCAACACGGCGAACACGATCGACAGTGCCCGAACCGGAACACCGCGAGCTGCAGCAACTTCGGGGTCGGTGCTCGCGAACAGCAAAGGGCGGTAGATGAATCCGAGTGTGCCGATCACGATGACCGCGCACAGCAGCAGAAGTTCGAGACCGCTGTTTCCCGGCGCCACGATCTGTCCGACCAGCAGTGAGAAGCTGGTTCCCGTGCGACCGTCGTATGCCCAGAGGAACAACACCGACAGGCCGAGGCCGAAAGCCATGATCACGCCGATCACCGAATCCCGGTCGCGCGCTTTGGCTCCGAGCAGTCCGAACAGCACTGCCGCGACCACGGATCCGACGATGGCACCGAAGCCGACGCCCACACCGACGAGAAGTGCGGCGGATGCGCCCGTCAGTGACAGCTCAC
>NZ_JBEOXI010000757.1:0-1556 GCF_040296465.1 Streptomyces sp. NPDC002130 | reverse complement strand
GGCGCCTCGGGCGTGCTGCGGCTCAGGCGGGGTGGCGGCTCCGGCACCTCGGGCAGGGCGCGGCTCAGGAGGCGTCGCGGCGCCGGTGTTCCGGCCGAGAAATCCGAGATACGCCCTCAACGCGAACGTGGACACATCGGACGTCAACAGACCGGGAAGAACCAGGACCGGGTGACCGTCCCCTCGCGGCGATCGAAGCAGCCACGGCGCAGCTACGAGTAACGACGCGATGTCGACGAGTCCGCGCGTCGGTTCGCTCAGACACATCGCCAAGGACGGTGGGCCAGGAACGAGCGGGCCGACTTCGCGAATCAGGGCCGATCCTCGAGCCCTCTCGAATTCGGTTTCCGCGAAATCGATCGCCGAGACTTCCGCAACTACGGACACCTGAACTCCTGTCGGCCGGTGCCCTCGTCGGGGCGTGTGGTTGGGCGGTTCCGCGAGCTGTGTGCTCAACCCGCGGAACCTTGTCCTCATCCGCCACCGGTAGCGAACAGGACCCGTTCTGCCCACAGATTCACGTCCGGATACATCTGAACCCGACCAAAACTGTGTGATCCAGAACACTAGTTTTGGATACGTTGCATCTACGTTGCGTGCATGTTTCGTCATTGCCGGGGAGAAGCTGTTACCCGGGAGAAGCTACAGAAGGAGAAACACATGTCATTCACGGACGAAGAGATCGCCTACTTGCAGTCGCAGCCGCTGGCGCGCGTAGCGACCGTCTCACCGAACGGACAACCCGACGTCGTTCCGTTGGCCTTCGAGTACGACGGGGCCCACCTGTGGATCGGCGGGGTCGGCGAGGCGGTCCTGCGGACCAAGAAGTTCCGCAACATCGGGTCAGGACAACTCGAAGTCGCCCTGGTCATCGACGACATGCCGTCGTTCGAGCCATTCGTCGCGCGCGGAATCAGAATCTACGGAATCGCTGAACGGCCGATCGAGAGGGTAGGAATGGTCGGCCCCGGAATCTATTCACGCATCACGCCGACAGTCTCGTGGAGTTGGAACCTGGCCGGAGAACCCGCTGGTGAAACCTGGTACACGGCACGCAGGACCGTTCACACGCGTTAGCTCAGTTCGAGCAATTCTCAGGTGGCAAGTTCTCGGCAGCCCAGGTTGTCAGTTCGCTGAGGGCTGGAAGCAGTGCTTGCCCCGACGCCGTGAGTTCGTACTCCACGGCGATGGGCGGACCTGCATCGACGCTCCTCGTCACCAAGCCTGCCCCCGCCAACTCCGTCAGGCGTTCCGAGAGTACCGAATCACTGATCCCGCCAACTGCGCGCTTGAGTTCGGAGAATCCCGCCGGCCCGTTGAGCAGCGTGCCGAGAATGACGCCGTTCCACCGTTTGCCCAGGAAGCCGAACGCGCGGGCCAACGCCCCGTCACATGCGCGGGGCTCGTGTTCCGCTTCGCTCTTACTCGCCACCCCACCATCCTAGCCACAGTGCTAACGTATCCGTAGGCACTATTTTTTTACTAGCAACTAGCTTTACCGGGCAACGCTTGGTCCCCGGCCCGGTCCAGGCCACGTCCCCCGGAGGCGTCCAGTC
>NZ_JBEOXI010000756.1:0-1559 GCF_040296465.1 Streptomyces sp. NPDC002130 | reverse complement strand
CCGGGCGGTGAGTGATGGCGCTGGAACGGAGCGCAATCGACTGGCAGCAGGCAATCAGCAGGGCGCTCGGATGCAGGCCCGGTGAGATGACGTATCAGTTGGAAGAGTGCGTCGAGAAGATCGAAGGATTGCGGATCGCAGCCACTCCGGATGGTGAAAACGTGAGCGGTTGGGTGAAGGCCGTGTTCCTCGAGCCCCACGGCCAGCGGTTCACTGTGGACCTGCCCCGCACTCCACCGACGCTCCTGGTGGGCAAGCGGACATATCGCCGCGTGGACGATCCCGACGACTGCCAGTTCCTCGGCTGCTACGTGCATGACAGTGAGGCGAAGTGATGAGCAAGTGGGTAGATATGGGCGCCGGCGTGCACTGCGCACCGTCTGGAGTTCTCTACATCGACGGGCGTCCGTACGAGATGGTCGGCGTACCGCGATTCACCTCCACGTCGGAGGGTGTCGATCAATTTGAGATGACCGTCGTGCCGAAGGAGTTCTCGGTCTCGTTCACGATCGAGCGACCGAGTGGGGTAGCGGAGTGGCCTGGCGGTAAACCGCCGGCGTGGCTGCAGACGGAGGCATACGAGCACGCGCACGCCTTCGCGAGTGAGTTGTCGGAGTCGAGTGGGATTCCAATGGAGGAGTGCGTGCAGGCGGTGCTGAATGTGATGTCGCCGAGGAAGCCGCAGTCGCCGAAGGTCAACCCTGCCGCGAAACCGAATGTGACCCCGCCGATGTGGGTTCGAGATCCAGCGAAAACACGAAGGACTGCGTACGGGCCGACAAGGAGGGTCAAGTGATGCATCTGCACAAGTGGGGCAAGTGGGAGAACGGGACGCTGATCGACGTCTACAACTACGAGGCCAATGGAAAGCCGGATGGGCAGAAGATGCAGCAGAAGAAGTGGTGCACCGTATGCGGCCGACTGAAGGTGCGAGTTGTGCGACTCTGGTGAAACATGTTGTGGCGCAATGCAACTAGGTGTGATATGTGGTAGAATCGCACCAGAGTTGCGGACTGTTGGGAAGGTGTGACCATGAGCGTTGGGACGACCGAAGCGGATCACTTCTACCTACTGAGAGTTGATCAGAAAGCTCTACTGGATCTGCTGAAGAAAATCCCTTCACTCGCGGAGGACCTCGCAGTCACGACCTATCGACAGGATCGGATCGGCAAGGGCGGCATGAAAATCGCATCGGGTACCGATGAGCAGCCCTTGCCGTTCAATCTCGGCGCAAGCAACGCGATCGACCTACTGTTCAACGAGCTGGCAGGTTGGGCTCGGCACGTCTGCGAATCACGCGGGATCTCATACATGCCGACTGGGTTCACGCACGACTTCGACTTTGTGGGCCCACTCCGCGAGAGCGAAAATCGCCTCCCGTCCGGCTATCAGGAATCGGTGCTCGGGTTGGCGCGGTGGCTGCGGCGAAACATTATCTCGCTCGCGATGACCGAAGGTGCCGACACCGCATACGTCGACATCAGCAAGGTGTGGACGACGACGGACTGCTCGTCGACCCCGACGTGCTGCGCCGCGTGCGGGACCTGTACGCCGCCGAC
>NZ_JBEOXI010000755.1:0-1559 GCF_040296465.1 Streptomyces sp. NPDC002130 | reverse complement strand
GCGGTGGCTGCCGCTGCAGAACGTCGAGGACCGTTCCGTGCGTATGGAAGTCGGTGGCGAGACGGTGCTCGGAACCACGGCGGCCATTCTCGGCGATCCGGCGCGAGCTTTGCATGCGCTGCTCGACATCGCGCGTCGACGCCGAATTCCGTTGCGCGCCGGGCAGGTAATTCTGGCCGGTGCCGCCACCGCAGCTGTGCGACTCGACGAGGGCGTCGCCCAGTGCACCATCGACGGCCTCGGAACCGTCACGGTCAAAGGTGTGAAGCGATGAGTGGGGCGCAGGTCATCGAGAAGCTGGCAAAGCCGCGCGGAAAGTTCCCGCATGTCAAGGTGGTCGGTGACTTCGTCTACGTCTCCGGTACCAGCTCGCGTCGGCCCGACAACACGTTTGTCGGCGTCGAGGTCGACGAGATGGGGACGACGGCGCTCGACATCCGGGCGCAGACGCGTGCCGTCATCGAGAACATCGCGGCGATTCTCGCCGAAGTGGGTGGAGAACTGAGTGATCTGGTTCAGGTCACCTCCTACCTGGTGTCGATGAACGACTTCGGCGGATACAACGAGGTGTACGCCGAACTGTTCGACGAAAACGGTCCGACGAGAACGACTGTGGCTGTTCACCAACTGCCCCACCCTCACCTGCTCATCGAAATTTCCGGCGTGGCGTACGTGCCCGCCTCCAAGCGCTCGGCGTCCGAAGATACGGAGAATGCATCATGACCACGATTCCTCCCGTCATCGACTTCAAGAAGTGGATCGACGACAACCGCCACCTGCTGCAGCCGCCTGTGAACAATCAGACGATGGCGCTCGGAGACGACTTCATCGTGCAGGTCGTCGGCGGCCCCAACCAGCGGACCGACTATCACCTCGATCCGTACGAGGAGTGGTTCTACCAGCTCGAAGGCGACATCCACGTCAACGTGATGACCGAAGACGGTCCTCAGCGTGTCGACATTCGGGAGGGCGAAACCTGGCTGCTGCCAGGAGACATTCCGCATTCGCCCCAGCGTCCCACCGCGGGCTCGATCGGCCTGGTCATCGAACGCGTCCGCAAGGAAGGCACGCTCGAGAAGTTCCAGTGGTACTGCCTCGAATGCGACCACAAGATTCACGAGGTCGAACTTCAGGTGCGCGACATCGTGGCCGACCTGCCGCCGGTGTTCGTCAAGTTCTACGAGAGCGAAGAAGCCCGCACGTGTGACAAGTGCGGCACGCTCCATCCCGGCAAGGGCTGAGCTATGAGCAACCTGATCGACATCCACACCCATTACGTGCCCAACGGGTGGCCGGATCTGACCGAAGACGCGGGGCCGCAAGCGCCGTGGCTGAAGGTCGAGTCGGAAACCGAAGCAATGATCATGATGGGCACCAAGGAGTTCCGCCGCATCCAGTCCGATGCCTGGGACGCCGAGGTGCGGCTTCGGGACATGGATGCCGACGGCGTGCAGACGCAGGTCGTCGTGCACAAGGCGGACAACGTCGACATCATGCTGCTGACCTGTGCCGTCTCCCGTATCGGGGCCGCGAAACGGGAGGGCTACCGCACTCGGCTC
>NZ_JBEOXI010000754.1:0-1560 GCF_040296465.1 Streptomyces sp. NPDC002130 | reverse complement strand
GGCCGCACCCGCGAGCGCCTTCGCGCTGCCGACGCATGCCCCGCAGCCGACGGAGAAGAAGAACACCGCGGCCGGTTTCTGGACCCACTCGGAGCGACGCAGTGGTACCAGGATCAGTCGTTGGAGCGTCGAATCGCCATGGGAATGTGGCGTCAGGCGAACGTGACCAAGGTGGGTTCGGCCTTCGAGAGCATTTTGATCCGGGGAATGCTGCAGTACATCATGGCGCTGCCTAACCAGTCGCCGGAGTTCCGCTACTGCTTGCACGAGATGACCGAAGAGTGCAATCACATCCAGATGTTCCAGGAACTCGTCAATCGCATGGACATCGACGTGCCGGGTATGCGTCCGATGTTCCGGCGACTCTCGCCCGTCATCGGAGTGCTGGGTGCCAAGTTCCCGGTCATCTTCTTCATCGGCATTCTGGCTGGTGAAGAACCGATCGACCATTTCCAGAAGGATCTCATCCGTGAGGGTAAGGACACGCCGCCGGCGATGCTCCGCACCATGGAGATCCACATCGCCGAAGAAGCGAGGCATATTTCGTTTGCGCACGAGTTCTTGCGCAATCACGTCCCGAGGCTCAGTCGTACGAGTCGGGCGGTTACGTCGGTGGCCTTCCCCGCTACGATGCGTTGGCTCGCGGGCGAAATCATGTCACCGCCAAAGGAATTCGCCGAAGAGTTCGGCATTCCGGACGAGGTGATGAAAAGTGCCTTCTGGGGAAGCCCGCATTCACGCCGCATCCTGGGTAACTACTTCGGTGAAATGCGAGCCCTGGCAGACGAACTCGGATTGATGAACCCGGTGTCGAAGCGCGCGTGGCGAAAGCTACGCATCGACGGCGACTATGCACGCTATCGTGGCGAGCCCAAGCGCTCCGACAAGTCCCGGAACTAGTCGGGCCGCGACTGTGCGTCGGAGGACACCAGTTCAGCGATGAGCGTGGACAATTCGACATGAGGATCTATCGTGAGTCCGCTCGAGCGGGCCACGCCGTCGAACATGTACCAGGTGTACTTCGCGAGATCGGCGACGATCTCGTCGCGGCTCGGTTTCGGATCGGCGCTTCGGACCCAGTGGGTGAGGGTGCCCTCGACCATCGTCACCACGGCAAAGGGCAGTGAATCGAAGGGCGAGGAATCGATCCCCACGGATCGACCGACTTCGGTGATGGTGGCGCGGGCCGAGTCGGCGATCGTGGCCTTCAGGCTGCTGATCGCGTCGATGCTCTCGTCGTCGTAGTCGGTGGGGCCGGTACCCATGAACTCGTGAATCCGAGGATGTTCGGTGATCCACTCCGCTACGGCACTGATGGTGCGAGTCAGGATCTCGTCGAGAGTGCCGACCGAAATGCTCATCGACGCATCCAGGGCAGCCGCGAATTGGCCGAGCACAAACGCGCGGACTCGTCGATCGAGGTCGTCTCGTCCGCTGAATTGCCGGTACACCACCGACTTGGCGACGGAGGACAGCAGGGACCCCGAGGGCTCCTGGCCGAAGGCCTTGGTGCGCATGGGGGTGGCGGTGCGCTCGGGGTTGATGCTGTTGACGCGGACG
>NZ_JBEOXI010000753.1:0-1560 GCF_040296465.1 Streptomyces sp. NPDC002130 | reverse complement strand
AAGCGGTTGTACGCGATGCCCAGCAACCCCGTCAGTATTCCGAAGACGACGAACAGCGGCAGTAGTGCGAGTTGAGGTGTGGGCACGGTGCCGACCTCGAAATCAGGCTGATCGCCGATGACGATTCGTGCACAGCCCACCGCGACCGAAACACCGAAAAGCGTTGGCAGCACGGTGCGTAGCCGGAACGAGTGCGTCACTTCCTCGCAGACGAACAGTGCGCCGGCGATCGGCGCGTTGAATGCGACAGCGAGTCCTGCTCCGGCCGCGGATGTTTGCAGCATGGCGACGTCGGGTTCGGTGAGGCGGGCTCGCCGTCCCGCTTCTGCTCCGATCGCCGCACCCATGTGTACGGTGGGGCCTTCACGGCCGAGAACCAGACCGGAGCCGATCGCCAAGAGACCGCCGATGAATCTTGCAGGCACGAGATTGATACCCGGCGGTTTCGCTTCACCGCGGGACACCGCCTCGACGTGCTGGATGCCGCTTCCCTTTGCGAGGGGCACTCGTCTGACGATCAGTACGGCAAGCACGGTGCACAGGGCCACCAGGAGTACCGGCACGAGCCACCCGACGTACGGAACGTGATGCGCCCAGTTCACGATCGCCTGACGAAGTTCGTCGGCCCTGATCAGACACCAACGGAACGCGCCGCCGACAAATCCGACCCCGACGCCGGCGACCGCAGCGAGCAGACACAGCAAACCCAGTCCGCGGTTGGAGTCCCGCGGTTCGGTGCCGCCATCGTCCTCGGTCATCGTGATCAGCCCTACCTGATGGTCACAACTCTCGACAGGTGAATTGAGCCTCCCTCACGTTGGACGGTAACCCATCCCGCTACCCGCAGTGTCGGATCGAGGTTGTGCGGCCGAGTCACAATTCGATAAGCAGGCTGATTCCGAGAACTGCCATCATCAGGGCGATCAGAGCATCGAGAATCCGCCAGGCGTTGGGTTTCGCAAAGAGCGGCGTGAGTAGACGTGCGCCGTAACCGAGGGCGCCGAACCAGACCACACTTGCCGTGATGGCACCGGCCGCAAACCACCAACGTCCGATTTCGCCGCGACCGTTGGCAATTGAACCCATGAGCACCACGGTGTCCAGGTACACGTGTGGATTGAGCCAGGTGAGGGCCAATGCCATCGTGACGGCGGTAAGCCTCGACCCGTTTCCATGTTGATCCGGTGCCAACGTCTGGGGTCGAAGCGCCCGTTTGGCGGCGAAGATCGCATAGCTCAGGAGGAAAACGGCGCCGGCGATACGAACGAACGTGATCAGCGACGGTGCGTGTTCGAGGAGGGTCCCGATTCCGCTGATGCCTGCAAGAATCAGAATTGCGTCTGACAACGCGCACACTGCGACGATCGGGAGTAGATGCGATCGAGTCAGGCCTTGGCGAAGAACAAACGCATTCTGGGCGCCGATTGCGACGATCAAGGACAGTCCGACCCCGAAACCGACGAGGGCCGACGCAGGGTCGTTGGTGCTGAGCATGGTGTCGAGCCTGCCGCTCAGATTTCTATCAGTCCAGCTAATGATTCTTAGGATGCATCAGAGTAG
>NZ_JBEOXI010000752.1:0-1562 GCF_040296465.1 Streptomyces sp. NPDC002130 | reverse complement strand
GCCAGAAGATCCGGGGTCGTGATTCCGCGATCGACGAGGTCTCTCGCGACGGCAGCGAAGTCTTCGTGCACCTTGTGGCGCCCGGCCTTGAGAACCTGTGTGTGCCAACCGGGTCCGTACTCGCCGCCACCACGAATGTTCGCAACCACATAGGTTCCGCCCTGCGTCAGCCAGGCACGGCCCAGGGAACCGCTGTACGACGGTGTCAGCGAGATCTCGAATCCGCCGTACCCGTAGAGCAGGGTGGGGCCGGGCTCGCTACGCGGACTGCGCACCACGAAGTACGGAACCTGGGTGCCGTCGGCAGAGGTGGCGAAGAACTGCTCCGTGGTGATGCCCTCGGCGTCGAAGAACGAGGGAGCCTGCTTGAGGGCAGTGGGTTCGGTTTCGCCGATCACGCCGTGCAAAAGAGTTGCAGGGGAGGTGTATCCACTCGAATTGACGAAGTACTCGTTGCTGACATCAGGGTCGGTGTCGAGAATTTCGATACTGGTCAGTTCTGGAAGCCCTTCGAAAGGTCGATCCTCCCAGCCGTTTTCGCCCGGCGTCAGGATGCGCAGCGTCGTGCGCACGTCGGTCAGGACCACCAGAATCAGATGATCGCGTGTCCAGGTGTAATGCTCGAGCGACGAATGTGCGTCGGGTTCGAAGATCGATGTCAGTGTTCGTGAGCCGGCAAGGAAATCGTCGTAACGGATGGCAAGCAGTGCGCCGGTCGGATATTCGGTGTCCTCGACGGCCCACACGGACTTGGTGCGGATCAACAACCACTCGTGGTGAATCGAGATCCCGGCGTCCTCGGGGACGTCCACGAGCACCAGTTCACCGTCGGGGCGAACTTCGAAATGCTGAGAGTTGTAGAAATCGACCGAGCGAGTGACGAAGTCTCGTTCGAACCCGGGCGTCGGATCGTGCGAAGCCGAGATGGCCACGTCCGTGGACTGGCCCTCGTAGACGGTCTCGGCGCTGGAGAGGGGAGTGCCGCGCTTCCACCGCTGGGCCAGACGGGGATATCCGGAATCGGTGAGCGACCCTGGTCCGATATCCGTTCCGACGTAGACGGTATCGATGTCGATCCAGTCGATGTCGGTCTTGGCCTCGGGAAGGTAGAAGCCGGGATTCTCGCCCTCGGGAGCGAGGAACTCACGCTTGTCGATGTCGAACTCGCGAACGACCGCCGCGTCTGCCCCGCCGCGGGAGAGGCTGATCAATGCACGGTTGCGGTGTGGCCGTAGAAGTTGCGTGCCCTTCCAGACCCAGTTCTCGCCCTCGGCCTCGGCCAGGGCGTCGAGGTCGACCAGGACGTCCCATTCCGGGTCGTCGGTGACGTACTGATCGAACGTCGTGCGTCGCCACAATCCGCGAACGTGGGTGCTGTCGCGCCAGAAGTTGTAGAGGAACTCACCTCGACGGCGGACGTAGGGGATTCGCGCGTCGGTATCGAGGATCTCGCGCACGTCGCTCTGCAGTCGATCGAAGCGCTCGTTGTCGGTGAGCTGCTCCTCGGTCACGGCATTGTGCTGACGGACCCAATCGAGTGCAGACTCACCGGTCACGTCTTC
>NZ_JBEOXI010000751.1:0-1563 GCF_040296465.1 Streptomyces sp. NPDC002130 | reverse complement strand
GGCGACGACGGCTGACGGTCACCGAGTTTTGTCCACATCGCTGCAAACACGCCGGCAAAGATGATGATGAACACCGGGTTGATCGACTGCACCCACGTCGGGGGGAAGTCCCAACCGAAGAGATTGCGGTCCAGGAGTTTGTCGGAGATCACCGGCACGGTGGTGAACTGCTGCTGAAACAGCGACCAGAAGGCCGCGCTCGCAATGAACATCGGGATGAACGCAAAGACTCGACTGCGTTCGACCTTGGTCACCTTCTTGCTGGTGAGCATGAGGAGGAAGTAACCGACGGACGCGACGATCGTGAGTCCGACAACGACGTCGGACATGTTGTCGGCCGTGATCAAACCGGTGACGGAGGCGACCGCGACGACGACGATCGCGGCAATGCCGATCCCGATGTAGAGCGCGCGCTTGTCTGCGGGCAACGGGTTGCCGGGCTCGGCACCGATTCCGTGAAGATGCTTGCGGCCCAGCGTGTACTGGATCAGGCCGAGCGCCATGCCGACGGCAGCGAGAGCAAAACCGGCGTGGAATCCCCAGGCGTCCTGGACAGCTCCGGTGAGCAGCGGACCGACAAGACCGCCGATGTTGATGCCCATGTAGAAGATGGAGAATCCGGCGTCGCGGCGAACATCCTGTTCGGAATAGAGATCTCCGACCAGAGAGGTCGCATTGGCCTTCAGGCCGCCGCTGCCGAAGGCGACCATGACCAGGCCGACGCCGACACCCCACAGGCCGGGAAGAACCGACAAGGCGATGTGGCCGGCCATCACCAGCGAAGCACTGTAGAAGAGCGTGCGCTCGGAGCCGAGAAGTCGGTCGGCCACCCACGCGCCGAGAATCGTCGACAGGTAGACGGTGCCGCCGTACGCGCCGACGATGCTGGTCGCTGCCGCCTGACTGATGCCGAGGCCGCCGTCGCTGACGCTGTAGTACAGGTAGTAGATGAGGATGCCTTGCATCCCGTAGAAGGAGAATCTCTCCCACATCTCGACGCCGAACAGGTTCGCCAGCGCAAAGGGTTGGCCGAAGAACCCCCGGTCTTCTTTCTCGCTACGTTCGACGGGCTCCGTAGTGTTGCTCATCCGAAAAGTGTCCTACGTGCTCGGGTATTTCGGGTAGTTCCGAGCCGTGGAGTTTGGTTACGACTTGGTGCGGATTTTCGATACCAGCGGAGCGAGTGCGCGCCAACCGAGAAGGAACGCGCCGAGGACCAGCGTCGCGACGACGATGAAGCTGAACTGGGTGCCCTGGCCACTCAACACTCGCAGGATCATGCCGATGACGACGGCGCCGAGCCAAACGACAATGCCGGTGGGAAGAAGGAGAACGGCGTTGAACTTGTCGCGGTACAGCGCGAACGTGGCAGCCCATCCGATCACCAGGCCGGTCAGGAAGGGCCAGGATGTCTTCGCCAGACCGGCGAGCGCGTTGGCTTCTTCGTGGGTACGGCGCCCTATCGCGCAGAAGATTATGACAAGAATGGCGTCGATCAGCAGGAATGGTGCGTACTTCTTCACGCTCACACCATACGACTGTGCGCCTTTATTAACCGCGGGC
>NZ_JBEOXI010000750.1:0-1565 GCF_040296465.1 Streptomyces sp. NPDC002130 | reverse complement strand
CTACCTCCTGATGGTCCTCATCATGGCCATCGTCGTGCTGGTCTACACGCGTGCCGCGGACTCCCGCATCGGCCGCTCCTGGATCGCCTCGATCACGGAATTTCGCGAAATTCGCAAAACGGCCGAAACGGAATTCGACTGATGTCAAACACTTTTCGCGGAAGGTTCGCGATTTTTCAAGGGACCCGTGGCATGCCCGGCCGATGGCTGTTCGGGCATACTGAAAACCATGTGGTGGATGGTCGGGCTCATAGTGCTGACCGCGTTGGTTTTGGCATCCGTTCTGGTCGGTTTCGTTTTCGGCCGCCCGATCGCCGAAGACAAGTCGGCGGTGCTTGCCTTCGACGACGACACATCTCAGCCCCAGCGCGACTGACCGCCGTCGAGCGGAATTGTTGCTCCCGTCAGATAAGCGGCATCCGGGCCGACCAGGAAAGCCACCGCGGTGCCGATGTCCGTCTCGCAGTCCCCGATCCTGCGGAGCGGAATCCCGGCAACAAAAGCGGCAGCCTCTTCCGGACGCGCATCTGCCCAACGCTGTAACCCCGGTGACGACGCGTGTGGAGCGACCGCGTTGACGCGGATCCCGTCGACGCCCCATTCGCACGCTGCCGCGCGACTGAGGGCTCGGACGGACTCCTTCACCGCCGCGTATCCGCCGTAGCCGGCAGCATCCCAGCGGACGGCCACGGAACTGACCATGTTGATGATCGCCCCGCCGCCGCGCTCCTTCATGAACGGGTAGCAGGCTTGCATTGTTCGCAGCGTCGCGACGGGACCGGAAGTCAATCCGTCGGCAAGGCGCTCCGGAGTGATGTCGAGGATGTTGCCGAGTGGGTTGAGGCTGGCGTTGTTGATCAGGATGTCGACGCCGCCGAACAGTTCCACCGTCCGCGCCACGGCGGCGGTGATGGAATCCGCGTCGGCGATATCCATGAGCACCGGCTCGGCACGACCGCCGCGTTCGGTGATCTCGTTACATGTGACGACGAGTTTCGACTCAGTGCGGCCCGCGACCGCGACGGAAGCGCCCTCCTTGGCGAGCGCAAACGCAACTCCCTGGCCGACGCCTTGCCCTGCGCCAGTGATCAGGGCCACTTTTCCATCCAACTTGCCCACTGCTGTTCTCCTGCTCGTCATTCAACGGTTCCCGAAGCGTTGTCCGAATCGCGCATTGTTACTCGTGGGTTCCCGCTGGATGAGATGTGAGTTACGTCCCACTCAGCGGCACCGCTTCAAATTTCGGCTGTCTTACGTATATTGTGAGCGCCGTTACATACCGGGCGCGCGGACCGCGTACACATTCCATGATGAGGAGCTAGACATGGCATTCACCACTGGCAGCAGCAAGACGGACCTCGCAACTCTCGGCGACTTCCAGAAGATCATTGCAGGCCTGGGCGGCGTTCTCGTCGGCATCGGCGCAGTTGCTGGTCTTCTCGGCGCAATCGGTGGCGCAGGAAGCTCGCAGCCGCGCCGCCACCGCCGCCGAAGCTGACGTCCGAGCAGGAGTAGAACGCCTCCGGGCTGTCCGACCGCTGCCAGACCGCGTACAGCAGGTGCTT
>NZ_JBEOXI010000749.1:0-1565 GCF_040296465.1 Streptomyces sp. NPDC002130 | reverse complement strand
GGACCAGTCGCTGACCTTCCAGCTCTACCCCGACACCAGCGGCATCAGCGTCCGCGTCCTGCCGAGCGCGGAGCAGACGGAGCACGCGCCGCCCATGCCTCGGTGAACGAGTCACCGAGGGCGTCGGCGACGCCGACGAACGATTCCCCAACGGTCTGCGCGGGTGGGCAGACCGAGTGGCCGAGCAGCTGGCGGTGAACAATCCCGAGTTCCGCTACGCCAACCTGGCGATTCGTGGTCGCCTACTCGGACCGATCATCGACGAGCAGTTGGAACCCGCCCTGGCGCTGAAGCCCGATCTGGTGACCATCTACGCCGGCGGAAACGACATGATGCGTCCCAAGCTCGACATCGATGCAGTCGTCGCCCGCTACGATTCGGCAATCGGCCGGCTCACTGAATCCGGCGCCCGGGTTCTGATGTTCACCGCGTACGACACCGGATGGTCCGCCTTCTTCGGCAAGCTCTGCGGACGTCTGGCGATCTACAACGAGCTCGTTCGTGAGGTGGCGGACCGCCATGGTGCGACCCTCGTCGACTTCTGGCGATTCTCCGAATATCAGGACCTTCGGATGTGGGACTGGGATCGACTGCACATGTCGCCCGCCGGGCACGAGAACATGGCGACGCGTGTGCTCGACGTGCTCGGTGTCGAACACGGATTGATCCCGCCCGATCTGGGACCGGCGCCGGTTCTCACGAAAGCCGAAACTCGTCGCGAGGATCGTCAATGGGCACGAGAGTTCTTGGTGCCGTGGGTAGCTCGGCGAGTGAAGGGAACGTCCTCGGGGGACGGCGTAAGCGCCAAGCAACCCGAAATGTCCCCGATTCAGTCCTGATTCTTGCGTTGATGTGCGAGCGCGACCAGGTGGTCGATGGTCTCGCGTTCGGCAGTCGGCGGGAGCGCGTCCACCGGCCACCATCGGAGGTCGGCGGACTCTGCGCTCCGGACGATATGCGAATTATCCGGTGCCACAACGAGAAACCGTAGATCGAGATGTCTGGTCGGGACTCCGAGTGAGCACGTGATCGGATGTGTGTGGGCGGAGAGTAAGTCCGCATCTATCCGAACGTCGTGAATTCCGGACTCCTCACGAGCCTCCCGTAATGCTGCATCGACCACCGTCTCGTCGTCGGGTTCGCAGTGGCCGCCGAGCTGAATCCACCGGCCCACCTTGGGATGCAGCGTCAGCAGGACATGGCAGCCACTCTCGTCGAGAACCAGAGACGACGCTGTGATGTGTCCCGGTGCGTGGCGACGAAGGCAGCCGTCCGGAGCCGAATCGAGGAACGCGAGCATCGTGTGCCGCAGTGACTCGTCCGCTTCGGAGGGCGTCACCCAGCCCTCCAGGACGCCCTTGGCCGAGGCGTGCAGCGATTCGGCTGACATGACCTACATCTCCACCAACGCGTCCCCGGGGGCGGGGACGGTGCGCGGAGTCAGTGGTTCGAGTGGGTGCCCGATTGCGACCGCGCCGAGTGGCTGCCAATCGGCCGGGAGATCGAGGTGTCGACGCACCAGGTCGGCGGCGAAGATCGTCGAGCCGATCCAGCAGCTTCCCACA
>NZ_JBEOXI010000748.1:0-1566 GCF_040296465.1 Streptomyces sp. NPDC002130 | reverse complement strand
GAGTGGCTGCCCTGGTTCGACCGGGACGTCCCCGCCGCGGTCGGCCACATCGCGGCCCGCCCGGGACATGGACGCCTTCCTACGAGGGCATCATCACTCTCGGGTTGATGATCTTTGTCAGTGTCTCACTGAGGTTCTGGCAGGAATACCGTTCGAGTCGCGCCGCCGAGGCGCTCAAGGCGATGGTCACGACGACCGTCGCGGCCACCCGCAAGATCAACAACACCGTGGTCACGGCGGAGATTCCGATCGAGCAACTACTGCCAGGTGATGTGGTCCAGCTTGCCGCCGGCGACATGATCCCGGCCGATGTCCGCATCATTCGGGCCAAGGATCTACAGGTCAATCAGTCCATGCTCAGCGGTGAATCGATGCCGGCCGAGAAGTCGGCGGAACCGTCGTCGGGAATCGACGTCGATCGGCTGCTCGAAGCCGAGAACATCGGGTTCATGGGTACTTCCGTCGTGTCGGGCAGCGGCACCGCCGTCGCGGTGCACACGGGCAAGCGCACCTACTTCGGTGCCATGACAGCACAATTGGCCTCCAAGCGACCCGAAACCAGCTTCGACGTCGGGGTGCGCAGCGTCAGCTACCTGCTGATCAAATTCATGCTGATCATGGTTCCCGCGGTGTTCATCATCAACGGACTGACCAAGGACTGGAGCCAAGCACTACTCTTCGGCGTCGCCACCGCAGTGGGGTTGACTCCGGAAATGTTGCCGCTCATCGTGACTGCGAACCTGGCCAAGGGTGCGCTTCACATGTCGCGCAAGAAGGTGATCGTCAAGCAGATCAACGCGATTCAGAACTTCGGCGCCATGGACGTTCTGTGCACGGACAAGACCGGAACTCTCACCGAGGACCGCATCGTTCTCGGTGAACATCTCGATACTGCCGGCCGCAAGTCCGAGGACGTGTTGCGGCTCGCGGCAGTCAATTCCGTGAATCAGACCGGATTGCGCAGTCTTCTCGACGACGCGGTGATCGAGGCCGCCGGTCCCGAAGTGATCGAGGAGATCTCGCGTCTGCACGGGTTGGTGGACGAGATTCCCTTCGACTTCAAGCGTCGTCGGCTCTCGGTGGTGGTCGATCACGGTGACGCCGATCTGATCGTCACCAAAGGTGCAGTGGAAGAGCTTCTTTCGGTCTGTGAATCGGTTGAACTGGACGGGGTGACCCACCAGCTGACGCCGGGATGGCTGGCCCGAGTCGACCGACTGGTCGCCGAACTGAACGGTCAGGGTAAGCGAGTGCTTGCGGTGGCGACCAGGGTCGTTGTCGACGAACAGCGACGCGAGTACTCAACTGCCGATGAAGAGGGCATGACCCTGGTCGGGTTGCTGGCCTTCCTCGACCCGCCGAAGGAATCTGCGGCCGGGGCGATCGAAGCTCTCGCGAGTCACGGTGTCGCCGTGAAGGTGGTGACGGGTGACAACGAACTGGTCGCCGAAACCGTCTGCGGCAAAGTCGGTATCGACGTGGGAACTGTTGTGTCCGGCGCCGAGATCGAAGCGTTGAGCGACGACGCCCTCGACGAGTTGGTGCAACGGACAACCGTCTTCGCGA
>NZ_JBEOXI010000747.1:0-1567 GCF_040296465.1 Streptomyces sp. NPDC002130 | reverse complement strand
GAGAAATTCACGCCGAATGACATCCTCACAGGAAGACCATCGGAGCTTCTCGATCAGCTAGCAGAGCAGGGCGTAGCAGAAGCGTCACGACGATCTCGTCTCACTCGCACGGGACAATCACGCCCGCGACAGCGCCCAGCTTGCGCACGAACTCGGCGTGATCGACGGCGTGCTCCCACGGTCGATGGCGTCGTGGAAGTCGGTGTCGTGGGCGGGAACAACCGATCCGGCCCAGATCACGGCCGTCAGCGACGGAATGCGTCTGGGCGAGCTGTCGGCTCCGGACCGCGGCACGCTCACCGTTCCCTACTGCGTCCCGCTCCCACTGCGTCGACCCATCTGGGTGGACAGTACGTCGAGCAAAGCAGCGCTCGGTCTGATCAGTGCCGTCACCGTGCGTGTCATGGCCGCCGGCCCGATGCCGCTACTCGACGTCGTCGATCTGACCGGCTCGCTGACGCCACTGACCGACCGACTGGCACCGATGCTCGCGGGGCCGGTCATCACCGCTCACACCGAGATCTCGGCGCGCTTGCGGGCACTTGCCGAAGCCGTCGACATGGGCGAACTCGCGCGAATGAGTGGTGTCGCAGATGGCCCGAGTTCCCTACGACTGTTGATCCTCAGCGATTTTCCGCACGGATACTCCGCCGAAGACGCACAGACCGTCATGTTCCTCGCCGAACGTGGACCGGCAATCGGTTTGTCGATACTCATTGTCGGAGAGGACGAGTCGAACTTCGCGGAAGAGTCCGTCGCCGCGCTGTCCGAGGGGTGCCAACATCTTTCGGCAGCAGGGCAGACGGAGGTTCACGATCCGTGGACCCGCACGCAATGGCACTTCACCCCGGACGTGCTCGACCCGATCTCCGAGTCGCGAATTCTGGCAGTGTTCGACCGCACCTAGCGGCCGATGGCGGATTGCCGAGCGCACAGGCAGAGTGGTGGTACGACCACGCGCGGTGTGTGGCGGCAATACTCGAGGAGACTCATGGCATTCTGGGATCAGTTGAAGGCTAAGGCTCAGGAGATGAACGGTCAGCTCAAGACAAAGACCAGCCAGTTCCAGAACAAGGAATTCAAGAACGCGAGCATGGCAATGTGCGCGTTGATCGCCGCCGCAGACGGTTCGATCGATCCGTCGGAGCGTCAGAAGACCGCCGCGCTGATCATGAGCAACGAGTCGCTCGCGGTCTTCCCGCCGGACGAGCTTCGTGAGCAGTTCGACTGGTACTGCAGCAAGCTGTCCTCGGACTACGAGTTCGGCAAGGTCGAGGCAACCGCGACCATCGCCAAGCTCAAGTCGAAGCAGGATCAGGCCCGCGCGGTCATCCAGATCGGCATCATCATCGGCGGCGCGGACGGCAACTTCGACGAGCACGAGCGCGGCGTCGTACGCGACATGTGTTTTGCAGTCGGAATCTCTCCGGCCGAGTTCGATCTCTGATCTTCAGAGGACGAAAGCGGGTGCAGCGCGAAAGCGCTGCACCCGCTTTTCATTTCAGTACACGGCACCGGAAGGTCAGGACCGCCACACGAGGACGTCACGGACTGACGGATCTCCACG
>NZ_JBEOXI010000746.1:0-1568 GCF_040296465.1 Streptomyces sp. NPDC002130 | reverse complement strand
TCAACGCGTCGATCCCCTGCACCGCGGTCAGCTCGCTGCCCGAGGGCGGCGGCATCCTCATGTCGACAGCGCCTGCTCAGGGCGACGGCGCCGCACTCTCCTCGATGTTCGTCCGCGTGTCCGCGACCAGCGTCGACGTGCTCGATCGCAACGTCGTGGTCGCTTCGGCGGCGCGTGAGGACGTCGAGTCGAGTCGCTGCGGAGCCATCGCGTTCAGCTCGGACGTCAATCGGACCGCCGCCGAGTTCGTCGGACTGACCTATCCCGACGGCAACCCGATTCGTGGCCAGCTCGACGGCGACTTCCGCCCGCAGGTGGTCGGTGTCTTCAGCGACCTGCCCGACGGCGCTGCCCCCGACGGCCTCGGCTTCTCGATGACGATCGACTCACGATTCTCCTCGAGCCCCAGCGTCGTGAAGCTGGTCGCGATGATCGTGGCCGTCCTCTCGACCATCGTCGCGCTGATCGCCCTGGCCCGCCTCGACGGCACCGACGGCCGCAAGCACCGACGCTTCCTGCCCGCACGCTGGTGGAAATTCTCCGGCATCGACGGAGTTGTGGTCGGCACACTGGTCGTCTGGCACTTCATCGGCGCGAACACCGCCGACGACGGTTATCTCCTCACCATGGCCCGAGTCTCGCCGGACGCGGGATACATGGCCAACTACTTCCGTTGGTTCGGCGTTCCCGAGGCTCCGTTCGGTTGGTACTACGAAGTGCTGGCCGTGATGGCGAAGATCTCGACCGCGAGCCCGTTCATGCGCCTGCCCGCTCTGCTCGCCGGAATCCTCTGCTGGATGGTCATCAGCCGCGAGGTCGTCCCGCGTCTCGGCCGGGCGGTTCGCCGGAGCAACGTCGCCCTGTGGACCGGCGGGCTGGTGTTCCTGTCCTTCTGGCTGGCGTACAACAACGGTCTTCGCCCCGAGCCCATCGTGGCTCTCGGCGCACTGCTCACCTGGTGCTCCATCGAGCGCGCCATCGCCACCGGACGTCTGCTGCCCGCGGCCACCGCAATCTTGATCGGTGCCTTCACTCTTGCCGCCGCACCCACCGGATTGATGTGTATCGCAGCCCTTCTCGCCGGTGTGCGCCCATTGGTGCGCATCGTCGTCAAGCGTCACCGACTGGTCGGCACACTGCCGCTTCTCGCTCCGATCGCCGCTGCCGGAACCATCGTGCTGGTGGTCATCTTCGCCGACCAGACCTTTGCCGGCGTCATGGAAGCCACGCGCGTCCGAACGATCATCGGGCCCAATCTCGAGTGGTACCAGGACTTCCTGCGCTACTACTACCTCTTCGTCCAGACGGTCGACGGCTCGGTTGCCCGACGCTTCGCGTTCTTGACGATGATCCTGTGCCTCTTCACGACGCTCTTCGTGTTGTTGCGCCGCGGCCGCGTCCCCGGCGCGGCAACCGGTCCGTCGTGGCGCCTGGTCGGCGTCGTCTTCGGCACGATGTTCCTGATGATGTTCAACCCCACCAAGTGGACTCACCAGAGAAGCTCGGCGTCGACAAGCTCACGATGGACATGTGGGTCGACGGCGACGAGCACACCAAGCAGTTCCGCA
>NZ_JBEOXI010000745.1:0-1569 GCF_040296465.1 Streptomyces sp. NPDC002130 | reverse complement strand
GCTTGAACATCTGCGACAGTACGGCGGCGATCGGACCGTACGTGGCCGCCAGCACCAGTCGCATGACAGCGAAGGTCAGGAAGATCAGGAACACGGATCCGGACTTCAGCACCAGGAACTGCGGCGCTGCGAGAATCGCGACTGCCGCAAGGCCCCAGATGACGACGCGGACGCGTCCCACCTTGTCGCCGAGCCACGCCACTCCGAGAGTCGCGATCAACTCGACCACGGCAGCAACACTGAGCGCGTTGAGAATCAACGTCTCGGACAAACCGACATCGGGATCGGTTGCGTACGCCGTGATGAACGTCGTCACGAGGTAGTAGCCGCCGACTGCGACGGGCAGAATGCCGATGCCCAGGATGATCGGGCGCCAGTTGGTCACCAGCGCGTACTTGAGCGGCAGCATTTCCGGTACGTCCGCGGACTTCACCTCGGACTCGAACACCGGAGACTCTTCGACCTTGAGGCGAACGACCAAGCCCACCAGAATCAGCAGCGCAGAGCAGAGGAACGGCAGACGCCAAGCCCACTCGCGCAGAGCGTCGTCGCCGAACGTGGAGAGAATGCTGAAGAAACCGGTGGCCAGAAGCGCACCCGCAGGATTGCCGAGCTGGGCGAAACCGCCGTAGAAAGTCTTCTTGTCCTCGGGTGCATGCTCGACGGCCATCAGGACCGCGCCGCCCCATTCGCCACCGACGGCGAAGCCCTGGACGAAACGGAGCAGAACCAGCAGCAGCGGCGCCCAGAACCCGATCGACGCGTAAGTGGGCAACATGCCGATGAGGAAGGTGCCTGCACCCATCAGCGTCAGCGTGACGACGAGTGCGGTGCGCCTGCCCATCTTGTCACCGACATGGCCGAACACGATTCCGCCGAGCGGGCGAGCGAAGAACCCGACGGCGTACGTCGCGAACGCCGCCGCAACACCGGTCAGGCGATCGGTTCCGGGCGGGAAGAAGATGTCACCGAACACCAGGGCGGCTGCCGTGGCATATACGTAGAAGTCGTACCACTCGATAGTTGTACCGACGAAGGCTGCGAATCCCGCCTTGCGGGCCTTCACGATCTGTTGCTCTCGGTTCATTACTTTTCCTCGGTGGTCGAAGTGCTCGACAATAGGTGGTTATGACCTGAATGTGCGAGTTCGCCGTCGATCCAGGTCTCTCGGACCTCGATCTGCGCAATCGCGTCGGCCGGAACCTCGAGGGGATCCGCGCCCAGAATGACGAAGTCGGCCCGCTTGCCGACCGAGATGCTGCCCAGCTCTGCTTCACGGCCCAGCGCACGCGCACCGTTGAGCGTGTGAGCCTGCAATGCCTGGTCGGCGGTGATGCGGAGTGCATCGGAGCCGAGCTGATGGCCCTGACGCGTCACACGAGTCACGGCTGCCTGAATTGCTTCGAGCGGCTTGGGCTCGGCGACGGGTGCGTCGGAGCTGATGGTCACCGGAACCTCGGCAGCGATGAACTCGCCGTGATGAACGGGGGCCGTGTCGAGCAACTGGGCGCGCCCACCGAGCTCTACGAGAATCCGCGCACCACGTTCGTCGCGAACTTCCTCGCACAC
>NZ_JBEOXI010000744.1:0-1574 GCF_040296465.1 Streptomyces sp. NPDC002130 | reverse complement strand
GATTCAACGCGTTCGACCCAGTACTGACGGTCGGTCTGGAATCGCGGAGAGTTCCGGTAATCCAGATCGGCTGCAACCACGGCGTCGAGTGACCACTGCGGCGCGGCAGTCCCCAGATTCGGATTGTCGTATCTTTCTGCGACGTCGGCGACGATGAGCGAGATGCCGTAGCCGTCGACCACACTGTGGTGATAGCGCTGATACCAGATGACTCGGTCGTCGGCCGTCAGCAGAAGTGTCTGACGGAAGAGTAGATCGTCCGCACCGAAGACCCGGGCCATGTCGGTGTCCATCCACGACTGCGCTGCCGAATCGGGAGTCGCCTCGGCCCGAAGGTCGAGAATTTCCACGTCCCAGCGTGCATCCGGAATCGGCACCTGGATCAGCTGGTTGTCGGCATCGACCTCGAAGTGCACGAACAGCGCTTCGACGCGTCCGACGCTGGCCTCGATCGCCGCTGCCGCGCGCTCGATGTCGATCGTGCCGTCGACCTCGACGACAAGTCCGATGTTGTAGACCGGACTGCTCGGATCGACGTTCTGAGCAACCCACACCTCACGCTGAGCGGCCGTCGCCGGGAGCGCTGCGTCCAGATCGGCACCGCCCGATACCGCCGGGTGAGCTACCTGAGAGTGGTCAGACATCAAGAATCCGATCATCGTCGTTCATGCTCATCGAACGACGAACACCCTCGCAAGTTTAGGGTAGGCTACCCAGGAACGTGAAGGTGCGCTCCCCCCCCTGGTCAGACCTGTTCCCACGGACCGAATTCGAGCAAAACGTCAATTGCCGTCTTACCGTCCTGCGGCCGAACGACATGTTCGAGGGCATAGACCCTCGATCCCTCCGCAGCGCGAGCGAGATCGGAAATACCGGGCAGAATGGTCGGTTCGGGTGGACCGCCCACACCACGATGGAAGTTCTCGATGGAATGCCCCAAATAGAGGACCCGTCCGCCGGGCGTCAGCCACTTCCCGACGCGATTCAAGGTTGCGGCCAGATGGTCGACCTCGAGGTGAAGAAAGCTGACCAACACCAGGTCGACCAGCCCTTCCGGCTGCCACTCGGTCGCGTCGCCGACCTGCCAGTCGACAGCCTTGTCCCCGTCACTCGCCCGTGCCAGATCGATCGCCACCGACGAGTAGTCGACCGCAGTCACCGACCAACCTTGCGCAGCCATCCACCGCGCGTGACGGCCGTCGCCGCAGGCCAGATCGATCGCGGTGCCCGGTCTCAGATCGGAAATTCTTGTTGCGACGGTTCCCGCCGGGTCGACTCCCCATGGCTCCGTCGCCGCTCGGTATCGCTCGTCCCAGTCGCGTGCGTCCATGATTGCTCTCCCATATCCGTTTCACCGTTTCACTGGGAGTTATGCCCGGATCATCCCGAACTCAAGATAGAACCCTCTCCAAGCGCTCGCATAGTGAACGGGTCCCTATTCGGGCACAATTTCAGCCAGGACGCCCTCGGCGCTGCGGGCGGCGACCAGGCAGGCGCGCGAGGTGAACCTGTCGAAGAGCGGATGTCTGGACAACTCGCGCCATCGCCGGACAGCCGCCGTAGCCCGCGCACGC
>NZ_JBEOXI010000743.1:0-1574 GCF_040296465.1 Streptomyces sp. NPDC002130 | reverse complement strand
CGCGACCGAAGAGCCAGGATACTGGACCTTTCGCTCTCGGCCCAATCCGGGGCTCAGCCCTGGCCGCGGCCCTGCTCGTAGGCCCGCAACTGCTCGGGGCTGATCATGCCGGTGTCGAAGAGGCTGGTCTCGTCGAGGGCGTAACCCTGCTGGGCGTGGTGCCCCTGCTGCGGCTGCTGCTGGACCTGGTTCGGGTCGTAGGCGGCCTGCTGGGGGTCGTAGCCCTGGTAGGCGTAGGGATCGGCGTGCTGGTAGCCGTAGGGGTCCTGCTGGCCGGCGTAGGCCTGCTGCGGGTAGCCGCCGTACGGATCGGGCTGCTGGGCGGGGTCGCCTCCCGCAGGGGCGTAGCCGGGGGCCGGGGCGTACGCCGGTTGCGGCTGTCCGTAGTCCTGCTGCTGGGCGGGCTGCGCGGCCGGGGGCTTCTGGTCGGCGAGGGCGGCCAGGTCCGCGAGGTAGTCGGCGTCGCTGGAGTGCTGGACGGTGCTCGCGTCGTCGGCGAGGGAGCCGAGGTCGTCGGTGGCGATCCGGCCGTGCAGCTTCTGCCGGCCGCGGCCGACGGCCTCCAGGGTCTTGGCGAGGACCGCCTCGAAGGCCCCGAGCTTGACGTCGACGTACTCGTCGGCGCTGCGGCGCTGGGTCTCCGGGTCGTGGCTGCGCTCGGGGGCGTCCTCGTCCTCGTACCCCTGCTCGTCGGTGCCGGGGCCGGTGCCCAGGAGCTTCTCGCGGCCACGGCCGACGGAGCCCAGGGTCTTGGTGAGGACGACCTCGAAGTTGGCGAGCTTGGAGTCGACGTACTCGTCGGCCTCGGCGCGGATCTCCTCGGCCTCCTGGCGGGCCTCGGCGAGGATCCGGTCGGCCTCGGCCTGGGAGCGGCGGGCGACCTCGGTGCCCGAGATCAGGGAACCGCGCTCGGCGTGCGCGCTCTCGATGATCTGCTGGGCCTCCTGGCGGGCCTGCTCGACCATCTGCTCGCGGCCGCCGATCAGCTCCTGGGCCTGGGCGAGGGAGTCGGGCAGCGCCGCGCGCACCTCGTCCAGCATCGCGAGCAGGTCGGCGCGGTTGACCACGCACGAGGCCGACATGGGCATGGACCGGGCGCCGGAGACCGCGGCGACGATCTCGTCGAGCTTCTTCTGCACGTCCACCGTGTGCTCGCCACTCTCTACAGATGCGTTGGAGACGGACGGGACGACTGTACGGCCATGGGGTCGCCCTGGAACACCGGGTGACGGGCAGTCAGGCCCCGGGGGGACGCCGGAGGCCGGTTCAGTCCTTCCTCAGGCGCTCGGTGAGCTCCTGGAGGACCTCGGCCGGGACCAGGTGGGAGACATCGCCGCCCCAGGTCGCGACCTCCTTGACCAGGGAGGACGACAGGAAGCTGTAGGTGGGGTTGGTGGGGATGAAGAGGGTCTCCACGCCCGAGAGGCCGTTGTTCATCTGGGCCATCTGCAGCTCGTAGTCGAAGTCGCTGACGGCGCGCAGGCCCTTGACGATGGCGGGGATGTCGCGCTGCTTGCAGAAGTCGACGAGCAGGCCGTGGAAGGCCTCCACGCGGACGTTGCCGTACTCGGCGG
>NZ_JBEOXI010000742.1:0-1576 GCF_040296465.1 Streptomyces sp. NPDC002130 | reverse complement strand
CGCAGCGGCACCGGATCGGCGGGGGCGGCCTCCTCGCTGCGCAGGGCGACCTCCGCCCACCAGGAGGGGCCGTCCTCGATGTGGCGCAGCAGCACAATACGGCCTGGCCTTCACGACGCTGAAGGGCATCGAGGACTACCTCGATGGCCCGGAGGCGTTGCGGGACGGTGGCATCGAGGCGATGGCAAGTATCCGCGCCGGTCGAGCGCAATATGCGGAGACGATCAAACACGACGCTGCCACGGCGCCGGTTCCCTCGAACGAACTCCACACCGAGCGCGCCGGCGGCGAACCGAGCCTGATGCGAGTGATCCTGGTCAAGCGTGCGGTGGACCAGTGGTTGGGGCGCACCCGAGGCGGACTGATCAATATTCCGCGCGAAGACGCGCATTGGTGGCATATCTCGCAGTTCGACCATGTAGTCGTCACGGATGCTTCGCAATCGGGGGTACGTATCCGGCAGCGAAACAAGGCAACGGCGCGCGCTCTCGTGATCCGAACGGTGAAGCTACTGCGTCGATTCCAGAAGGAAGCACCTGCCGTGTCGACGAAGTACCGTGCTGCGATGCCCGAACTCACGAGTCGAGAGAACTGGGCACGTCTGTACGAGAAGTGATTCTCAGCTGGTGATCTCGACGACGACCTGCTCGTTGTCGACGGTGTACCCGAGGTATTCGAACGAGATGCCGGTGCGTGTGACGAACTCCGTCCACGCCCGGTACTCGTGCTGCTGCCACCCGGGATAGTTGAAGAACTCGTCGAAGACGACGATCGACCCGGGTACCAGTCGGTCGCCGAGGAGGTCGAGCACCGTCTTGGTGGACGAGTAGAGATCCGCGTCGAGGTGCAAGAAGGCAACGGGGCCGGATTCGTCGTTCAGGAACGAGGGCAAAGTGTCCTCGAATAGGCCCGGAACCAATTGCGCTCCAGGCACTTCGGGGACGGATTCCTGAGCGAACTCGCCCACCGGGAACCCGGTGCGCCACGTTTCCGGAAGGCCGGAGAAGACGTCGAAACCTGCGACGGTCCCTTCACGTTCGGTGAATGCTTCCGCGACGATCCTGAGTGTGGTTCCGCTGGCAACGCCGAATTCGAGTGCCATGCCGGGGATTTCGATCAAGCCCAGTGCATGGCGCAGCGTGTCGTGCGGGTGGCCGAATGTCTCCGCGACTCGAAGGTGCTCGAGGATGAACTCGGCCGTCGACGCCGTCGCTTCCAGGTCCACGGCGTAGGCCAGATCCCGTCGCTGACGAAATTCCAGCTCGTCGATCCTGGACCGGAGGCCCGCGATGTCACCGCGGGCCCCGGCCAGTTCGTCACGTGAGAGCGTCAGCGCGTCGAGGATCTGTTGCGTGCGGTCTGCGTTGTGCCGGTCGGCGGCCTCGACCACCTCGGATACCGCACGCTGAAGCTTGGTCCTGGCGCTGGAACGGAACTGCTCGAACATGGCAACCTCTCGACGGGATCACTCCCATGCTGCCAGGCTTTCTACGCTACCGGTCCCGTCGTCCGTGGTGCGCTTGTACTCGCTGAGCACGGTCGCCGGCGTAGCCAGCTTGTGCGGCCCGACGTCCTC
>NZ_JBEOXI010000741.1:0-1576 GCF_040296465.1 Streptomyces sp. NPDC002130 | reverse complement strand
CGCCGCGACCCCACAGCCCCCACTCGCCAGCGCCGCCGAAAGGGCGAACGAGCAAAACTATCGGGCACCACCCAACTTCTCCTGGCCGTCGGAATAGGCGCAGGCGCCACCGTCTACTACCTGAGCGGATGGCTCTTCACGCTCTTCCTCGTCCCCGCCCTTCTCGTGGGTCTGCCCTACCTCCTGAGTCGACCGGAAGCCGAACACCAGATCAGTCGCTTGTCCTCGATGGACGAATGGACACGCAACTTGTCGAGCAGCATGCGAGCCGGCTCCGGAATCGAACACACCATCATCTCGACCCCCATCCCAGAAACGCTGAAAGACGAGATCACCGCCTTCATCAACAGGCTCCGCAACAATGTCCCACCCGCCGAAGCGGTCACACGATTCGCATCCGACCTCAACGACAGCGTCGGTGACAAGATCTGCGGCGCCCTCCTTCTCGCCATGCAACTGCGTGGTGTCGGCCTGGCCAACGTCCTCGAAGGCCTCGCCGAAGACGTAGGCGACACCGTCGCCCGCCGCCGCCGCATCGAAGCGGACCGCAAATCGACTCGAACACAAGCCAAATGGGTCACCATCATCACCATCGCCGTCCTCGCCGCAGCGTTCGCCTTCACAAACTTCATGGAGCCCTACCGTTCAGGCGGAATGCAGATCGTCCTACTGATCCTGCTGACGCTCTTCGCGGCGGACCTGTACTGGATGAAACAAGCCACCAAGCCGCCGGTCTACCCGCGGTTCATCGGAACCAACGACCGCGTCGAACGCACTGACCTCGTAGGAGCGCAGCGATGAGCATCACCATGACGATCATCGTCTACACCAGCGTCGGCACAATCGGCATCTACCTCGTGGCCCTGTACTTCCTGCGAGCCCAACCCGCCCTCACCGACGTGATGTCCAGAATGTCCGGACCCGCGCCGGAAAAGGCAAACACCGCAGGGACATCACTCGTCGACGGGCTCGCCAACAGGCTCGGCCTGCGCGTACACCCCTACCTACAAGACAGCCGATTCCTCACCCTCCCCACAGCGGACCTCTCACTGCTGCACAAAGATCCGGCGCACGTACTTGGCGAAAAACTTGTCGCAGCGTTCTTCGGCCTGCTGATCTTCCCGATACTCAACCTGGTCCTGACAGCGTTCGGACTGGGATTGGCATGGTCGATGCCGGCGATCCTCTCACTCGCGACCGCCGTCTTCCTCTTCATGATTCCCGACATCGACATCCGTCGACGCGCAGCTGCCGCTCGCGCCGAATTCGCACAGGCTCTCAGCTCCTACATCGACCTCGTCGCGCTATGCCGACGAGGCGGAGTCGGATCCACGCAATCCCTCGAGATCGCCGCCCAAGTCGGCGACAGCTGGGTGTTCCTCCGACTCGACGAGGAACTCTACGAAGCGGGCCGCTCCGGCGAAGCGCCCTGGAGTGCTCTCACACGCGTCTCGCAGCAGCTCGGACTCGCAGAACTCGGCGACCTCGCAGACATCATGACCTCTCCCGAGGCGCGGGCCACACCCTCCTCGTCGAAGCCGACGCCAAAGCCGTGCGTACGGTCCGCGAGAACGTG
>NZ_JBEOXI010000740.1:0-1576 GCF_040296465.1 Streptomyces sp. NPDC002130 | reverse complement strand
CGGGCCCTCGCCGCTGCGGGCCCGCTCCAGGGCCCACCGGGTGACCGCGAGGACACCGAGCACGTCGTTGCCGACGGGGCGTTCGATGTAGCGGATCTCGGAGGAGGACTCGGCGAGTTCGACGACCAGGCGGGCCAGGTCGAGCACGGTGATCTCGGTCGGGTTGCCGATGTTGACGGGGCCGCGCATGCCGTGGGCGGCCGCGGCGAGGATGCCGCGTACGGTGTCGTCGACGTAGCACAGCGACCGGGTCTGGCGGCCGTCGCCGGTCACGGTGAGGGGCTCGCCGGCCAGCGCCTGCCGTACGAAGGTGGGCACCGCGCGCCCGTCGTGGCCGCGCATGCGGGGGCCGTAGGTGTTGAACAGCCGCACGATGCAGGTGTCGGTGCCCTCGGTTTCGGCGTGGGCGGTGGTCAGCGCCTCGCCGAAACGTTTGGCCTCGTCGTAGACGCTGCGCGGCCCGACGGGGTTGACGTTGCCCCAGTAGCGCTCGTCCTGGGGGTTCTGCTGCGGGTCGCCGTAGACCTCGGAGGTCGAGGCGAGGACGAAGCGGGCGCGGGCGGAGTGCGCGAGCTCCAGGACGTTGCGGGTGCCGAGGCTGCCGGTCTCCAGGGTGTGCAGCGGGAGGCGCAGGTAGTCCGCCGGGGACGCCGGGGAGGCGAAGTGCAGCACGAGGTCCGGCGTCCGTTTGATCCGCAGCCCCTCGGACACGTCGGCCTGGACGAGCGTGAAACCGGGCCGTTCGAGCAGCGGCGATATGTTCTCGGGCCGACCGGTGCTGAAGTCGTCCACGCAGGTGACGGCCGCGCCCGCGTCCAGGAGGGCGGTGCACAGGTGGGAGCCGACGAACCCGGCGCCACCGGTGACGACAACGTGTTCCCAGGTCCGTGAGAGGGCGGTGCTCATGTCGGTCTCTCCTCCGTCGGCGGCGGCTCGCGGCACGACGGTCGCGCCTCGGCCGGCGAAGGGGCCGGAGTGCCGTCGAGCTCACGCCCAGCCTCCGACGACCGTGCGGGCACGGCACGGCCGCGTACGGCAAACCGGTGAGTCACGGAGGGTGAGGTCGGTCGGTGAGGAGTTGTCCGCCCAGGTCGGCGGGGGGGGCGCCGGAACGTCAGGCGATCAGTGTGCGGCCCGGGTTCAGGCGGTCGAGGAGCTGGTCCTGGTGCAGACCGGCGACGGGGGCGAGCAGATCGGGGTGGCGCAGCAGGGCGGCGGCGTTCCGGTCGCCGTCGTCGGGGGCGACGAGCCGGCGGAACTCGGCCGGTGTGCCGGTGCTGTGGCTGCCGCCGGCGAGCGCGGCCACCGCCCGGGCCGCCAGCTCGGTGTCGGTGAGCAGACTGGCCGCCCAGCTGGCCACGACCTCGTCGACCCAGGTGCGCCAGGCCTGTGCGTCCACGTCGTCGCCGAGGGCGGCGTCGGCGCCGGTGACCCAGTCGAGCCGCCCGGAGCCGCCGGGTCCGGCCATGCCGAGCAGGGCGGCCGATCCGGCGACGCACGGCGTCCTGGTCGGCGCGCGGGTCGGTGATCTCCTCGTCGTCGAGCCAGATCGCCCCGTCGTCGATTTCCTCCAGCA
>NZ_JBEOXI010000739.1:0-1580 GCF_040296465.1 Streptomyces sp. NPDC002130 | reverse complement strand
TACCGTACGCCCGGTGGTATCGCCACCACCTCGTTTGCGCTCGTGATCGCGGCAGTATCGGTGGTGGCCACCTTCCTGGTCGATCCCGTTGCAGCACTGTTGACCTTGGTCGCCTTCGGAGTTCTGATGGCGTACTTCGGTCTCTACAGTCGCCACCACCTTGTTGCCAACTCGCCGGACGAGGAGTTTGCTGTACTTGCACAGGCGGAAGAAGAATTGGGATGAGTCGCGGGATGGCCAAGTATCACCAGCAGGTATCCGGAACCAACTACTCGTTCGACGGTCTCGTCGATCTGATGGCAAAAGCGACACCGCTGCGCTCGGGCGACGAGCTCGCCGGATGCGCGGCAAGTTCCGACGCCGAACGTGCTGCTGCCCAATGGGTTCTGGCTGACCTTCCGTTGACCGTATTCCTCGAAGATCTGTTGGTTCCGTACGAGGACGACGAGGTAACTCGGCTCATCATCGACAGCCACGATCGCCTCGCCTTTGCACCGGTGGCCCACCTGACGGTTGGCGGACTGCGGGACTGGCTGCTCGAGACTGCGTCGGCGCCGGAAGCTTCCGCACGCTTGTCCGCCGTGAGTCCCGGACTCACCCCGGAAATGGTTGCCGCGGTCAGCAAGATCATGCGCAATCAGGACCTGATCGCCGTCGCGAAGGCCATCACGGTCACCGCGGGGTTCCGCACGACCATCGGGCTACCTGGACGGCTGAGCACTCGACTCCAGCCGAATCACCCGACGGACGATCCACGCGGCATTGCGGCGGCAACGCTCGACGGTCTCCTGATGGGATGTGGCGACGCCGTCATCGGTATCAACCCCGCGACGGACTCGCCCCAGGCCACCTCGGATCTGCTCCACCTGCTCGACGACATCCGTCAGAGATTCGAGATCCCGACTCAGTCGTGCGTGCTCTCGCACGTGACCACCACGATCGGACTGATCGAATCGGGGGTGCCGGTCGATCTTGTCTTCCAATCGATTGCCGGTACCGAAGGCGCCAATTCCGGTTTCGGAGTGAATATTCCGCTCCTGCGTGAGGGCAACGAGGCCGGGCGCTCCTTGAACCGCGGAACGGTCGGCAACAACGTCATGTACCTCGAGACGGGGCAGGGATCCGCCCTCAGTTCAGGTGCCCACTACGGCACCGGCGGAGCCCCGGTCGATCAGCAGACGCTCGAAACACGGGCATACGCCGTGGCACGTGATCTCGAACCGTTGCTGGTCAACACCGTGGTCGGCTTCATCGGTCCCGAGTATCTCTACGACGGCAAGCAGATCATTCGCGCGGGCTTGGAAGATCACTTCTGCGGAAAACTCCTCGGGCTGCCGATGGGAGTGGACGTCTGCTACACCAACCACGCCGAAGCCGATCAAGACGACATGGACAACCTGCTCACCTTGCTCATCTTCACCAGACGACCACCGCGACGCCCGAACAGGTCCTCGCCGGCCTGACCGACTTCGGGCCGGGCCGTGACCCCTGCCCACCGGTCTTCGCCACCGGCGGAACGCCGCCCCCGCCCCGTCGTCAACCGCGACAACGCCGGCTTCTGGGAAGGCGTGGCCCGCCAC
>NZ_JBEOXI010000738.1:0-1582 GCF_040296465.1 Streptomyces sp. NPDC002130 | reverse complement strand
GTTGCCCCCACTGTCATGGTCTCTGGCTCCGGAGCAATGATGGTGACAGGAACTGCGCCGCGGATCCGCTCCTCAAATCTCAGGCAGAGCCGCGCGTACACCACCAACCCTGTTTCCGAGTTCGTCATAGTGCCACTGATCCACCGTTCGTCGATCCCGTCGATGATCTGTCTCAACGTCGGCCGACGTTCCCATTCTGCTTCGCGGGCGTACCGGTTGATCGCCGCGGCAATACGTTTAGGTTCGACGCCATGTCCGTAGATGCACACCGGTATCGCTGGATGAAAGTCGGGTGGAACGAGGAACCACTCTCTGAAAAGCCCGCGCAGCCTGCCCAGTGGGGTAATGGTGATTCGCACTCCGTAGTAGTGCTCACTGAAATTCTCGGGGCCGACTGGACTGAGGACATGCGTGCCCAGTTTCGCCTGACTCGTAGCGTGTCTTCCATGCTTAGCGATTTTCTCGACCACTTTCCCTCACTTCCGTTCTCTCACTTGCCTCGAAGCGGCCGGCGCAGTCTTCGAGGTCTGCAATCGTCTGCCACGCGTGCTCCCAATCCCCACCTTCGTGAGGGTCCAGTACTTCCACGGCGTTTCGTAGGGCTAGTGCAGCGACACTGAACGCTGACACTGCGGTACGGGCAACCGGCGAGTTGACGAGATCCCTGTACGGGATGTTCTGTCGCAGACGGCACCGGCGGCACAGGCGTCCGGCGATATCCGAGTCCAGCCCATCGTGGTACCAGTCCGGCGTGACGCACCGGCAGTGCGTCTTCACTTCTTCTGTAACGGCTGGCAGGGAGTTCGGGCAGGGTTTGTTGGTTCCGCCGCCGCCGGCCGGGTAGCGCTCGTGAATCGTGTTGTGAGACCCATTCAGTCCGAAGCAGATCGGGCACCGTGTTACCGCCTTCGCATTCGTCTCCTCTTCCGCAGGTTCGGCAGGGGCGGAACCATCTGAACCGCCGACATTGTCGGCGGTTGCCGTACCGATATCGGGACGCGCCTTGGCGGGTTCGGTTGCCAGGAACCGGGCGAGCAGACTGTGGGCGGCTTCTCGGCTGGCGATGTTGCCGTACTGAAGCGCGCAATTCGACACCTGTCGTATCTCTTCCGCCTCTTCAGTGGTGATGATGCAACTCGCAGCATCCGTGCTACGGCGAGTCCGCCCTGAATGCCGTCGAAACTTCGCCAGCTGGAGTCGAACTCGGTGTGATGACGCGCTGCGTCGATTGACGGCACGGCCGTCACGGAGGCCTGACTAGTAATTGCCATAGTCAGCACAGTAGATGCTGACTATGGCAATAGCAAGCTAGGGTCTACTCGGGAGTGCTGGACGACCCACCGAAGAGCATGTAGATGAGGATCTGAAGAATGCCGAGGGGATTGATCTCGCCGAGGCTGCTCATGTGTGAGGAACTCCTGTTTGCGGGGATGGGTATTGTTGCGTCGCAACGTCACTGAAAGTACGGCAATTCAGGCATTGCGGTGCGGAATTTACCGATAATTCACTGTCCGCGAGTCGGGCGACAGTGCAGGTAGGCGTCAGTGACCACGTCGAGAACGCGATTGCCGTGTGCATCGAC
>NZ_JBEOXI010000737.1:0-1583 GCF_040296465.1 Streptomyces sp. NPDC002130 | reverse complement strand
ATCGAATCCGGCCATGTCGGAGACGCTGGGTGTTGCAACCTGACCACTCACGAGCTTGGTAACGGCCAGGGTCCGGCGGTGGGGTACGGCGTGTACGAGAGCAAGGTCGAGACCGGACGGCTGGATCGGCATCCGGTGAAGCGAACCCGGACGACGTTGACCTATCTCGCGGTCGCGAGCTTGGCGACTGACGAAGAGAAGAAGCTGTACCGACGTGCCGTCAACGGCTCGCACAAACACGTTCGCTCCGATGAGAACAGTGCGGTCGAGTACAACGCGTTCGATCCCGAACTGCAGTTGTGGGTAGCCGCCTGCCTGTACCGAGGCTTCGAGGATGTCTACACAATCTTGTACGGGGATCTCGATCCAGTTACTCAGGATGCGTTCTATCAGCGAAGCGCCACGTTCGGCACGACCCTCCAGATGCGACGCGACATGTGGCCGGCGGACCGGGATGCGTTCGAGGTCTACTAGAACGAGAACCTCGACAAGGTGGCGATCGACGAGACGATTCGTGAGCATCTGTACGGGATCGCGTCGGCGACCTTCACGCCGAAGTTGTTGCATCCGGTGGTCGGCCCACTCAATCGGTTTGTCACCACCGGGTTCCTGCCCCAGACCTTCCGTGACGAAATGCGGCTCCCGTGGTCAGCGCGTCGGCAGCGTAATTTCGACCGATCCATGCGTGTCGCCGCGCTGGTCAATCGGTTCAGCCCGAAGATTCTGCGGATGTTCCCCTACAACTTCTACCTCTGGGATCTACGTCGGCGCATTGCCAAGGGAATCCCGTTGGTCTGAGCCGACTCTCGAACTTGAAGTGATTGACACCACAGGTAAATCGGACACATACTCAACTTAGTTGAAGTTGACGTCAAGTTTCATCATTCCTGTGGAGGCTGTCAGTGGCGAACATCGAAGGCGTATGTGACCAGCGGTTCTCTGGCTTGAAGGAGGCGCTGGCACGCAATCTCGATTCCGGCGAGGATGTCGGGGCGGCGATCGCACTGACGATCGACGGCGAACCCGTCGTCGACATGTGGGGCGGGTGGATCGACGCCGAACACACTGCACCGTGGGCTCGCGACACCGTCACCAACGTCTGGTCCTGCAGCAAGACCGTGACCGCACTGGCCGCGCTCATGCTCGTCGACCGTGGGTTGCTCGATCTGGATGTCCCCGTCGCGCAGTACTGGCCCGAGTTCGCAGCAGCCGGGAAGGACCGCATCCAGGTCCGGCAACTGTTGTCGCATACGTCGGGTGTGTCGGGGTGGGATCAACCGTTCACCTTGGAGAACATCTGCGACGACGAATATGCCACCGCCCGGCTTCGGCGTCGAAGTTGCCGTTGATGGTGACGATCGACGAAGAAGGTGGACGAGTTTCCCGCGTCGCGGACATCCTCGGGCCCGATCCGTCGGCCAGGGAAACAGCGCAGACCATGACAGTGGAACAGACGTACCAGATGGCTCTCGAGCGTGGACGCGGGTTGAAGGATCTCGTCCCGCTGTGGATCGTCATCGTCACCAGCCTGTCCACGAAGCAGACCATCAACGCGGCCGGCGGGCTCGTGGTGATCCCGAAGG
>NZ_JBEOXI010000736.1:0-1584 GCF_040296465.1 Streptomyces sp. NPDC002130 | reverse complement strand
TTCCGCCATCTGCCGGAAACCTCGTTCGAGTTCGCCGACCTGGAGTGCGTGTGCGCGGTCCAGCGTCACCTCGCCACTCGGCATGGAACGTGTACCCAGCTTGTCCTTGAGCCGATCGATCGTGAGGTTGTTGCGCTCGCCGGAATCCAAAGTCTTGGGCACCATGAACATTCCGACTCCACGCGTCGAACCATCCTGTCCGCCCGGAAATCTTGCAAGGGTGATGATCACGTCGGCATCGGGGTTGGAGGCGAACCACTTCTTGCCCGTCAGGACCCATCCGTCACCGTCGCGCTCGGCACGCGTTTCAGTGCAGGCGATATCGGTGCCTGCCTGAATCTCGGTCATGAACATCGCACCCGTCTTCGCATGCTCGGGATCGGTCGACGTCAACGCGTCGATCCAGGGCGAGAACACGGCCGGATCACCGAACATACGCAGCGTCCGCGCAGCAGCATCTGTCATCGACACCGGGCAGGCCAGCCCGAACTCTGCCTGAACGAAGACGTACGACGCGAGGTACTTCGCGAGTGGCGGAGGTACGGAGCCCCATCCGTGCAACCCTTTTCGGTGCGACATGGCGGACAGGCCGTACTCGTTGTACGCCGCCCGGCACAGTTCCAGGTAGGCCGGGTGATAGGAAATCCGGTCGACGCGATCACCAGCCTTGTCGAACTGCTGCAACACCGGTGGATTCCTGTCGGCGATGTCGGCGAGCTCGGACAAACGGCCGGCGGCATCTCGACCCAGTCGGTCGAGCAAGCCGTTCATCGTCTTCCGGTCCGCCCCGGTGGTCCATCTGTCCACTACCGCTTTCAGAGCGGGGTCGGTGTGTGCGAAGTTCATCAGTGGTCAACGCCTTTCAGGGTGGAAACATCGGTCACGTTCGAAGAGCTCGTCGACTCCGACCCTTGCGCGCGCAGCGCACTCCTGCGCAACAAAGCAGTCATACAGACGAGGGAGAGAACGACATACACGAGCCCTAGAGCTACGACCGGCCAGATCGAGTTGGTTCGCGTCAGCAGATACTGGCTGACCATCGGGGCCGTTCCGGCAAAAACGGCGGTCGAGAGTTGGTACGACAGAGAGATGCCCGTGTACCGAACGTTGGTGGGGAATACCTGCGCCAGAATGCCGGCCAAGGCGGCGTAATACATTGCATGAGGGGCCGTTGCGAGCACCATACCCAAAATCGCCAGGGGCACGGAGCCCGTCTGAACCAGCACGAACATCAGTGGCAGGAGCACGATCTCCGGCAGCAGCATCCAACGGACCGCTTTCGACGGATCGATCCGCGTGGCCAGCACAGCGCCGAAAGGCTGTACGAGCGCCTGGGCTACCAGTGCCACGGTGATGACAAGAAGAAAGTCGCTGCGCTCGAAGCCGAGATCCGTTGTCGCCCATGAGAGCGCAAAGGTGGTCTTGACGTACGTGATGGCAACACCGGCAACCACAGCGCCGACGCCGAGAGCAAGTTCGACGGGATGCGAACGCAACACTTCAACCAGCGGCATCCGTGTACGTTCCTGTGCCGCAACAGCCTTCTTCATTTCGGGTGTCTCGGAGATGTGCAGCCTGATGTAG
>NZ_JBEOXI010000735.1:0-1589 GCF_040296465.1 Streptomyces sp. NPDC002130 | reverse complement strand
AGTTTTCGAGCATTTCTGCACTTATCCGCATCATTCATAGCCACATGCGACTGTTCTAATAGGAAGCTCATACAGAAAAATCTCTGGAAAAGTTGGGGCAACCATGACGGTCGATCTCGATTCCAAGCTCATTGCCGCACTTCAGCGCAACGGGCGAGCGACGTACCGCGAACTGTCCGTGGCGGTCGACGCACCACGAGCGGCGGTGTCCACCAGAGTGCAGGCGCTACTCGACTCGGGAACGGTGTCCGTAGTGGCCGTCGCACACCCCGAACTTCTCGGACTGAAGGCGCTTGCGCACGTCTCGATCGCAGTGTCCGGACCGATGACTCCGGTGCTGGACGCGTTGATCGAATCCGAGGCCGCCGTCTACATCTCGGCAGTCAGCGGGCAGTACAACGTGATTGCGGAACTTCGGGTGCCCAGTCACGACGATCTGTACCGTGCCATCGCCGAACTCCGCTCACAACGTGGCGTTCGATCGGTGAGCACGCTGGTCTACGTCGACGTCATCAAGGGAATCTTCATGCCCGAGAGCGCTTTACAAGCCGATATCCGACTCGACTCGACGGATGTCGCGTTGATCGAACTACTCGAACGCAACGGGCGCATGCCGTTTCTCGAACTGGCCGAACACACCGGACTGTCACCGAGTGCCGTACGCAACCGGGTCAATCACCTGATCGCGAGCACGGCACTGCGCGTCGGCGCCGTCGTCAAGCGGCGAGGCGGTGGCCGGACGTTGGCGATGGGTATCGGCGTCAATCTGGGCTCACGGGACGACAACGCGGTATCGGAGATAGAATCCCTGCCCGGAATCGAATTCCTCGCCCGGACCCTGGGACGATACGACGTGATCGCGACGGTTGCTGCCAACTCCTCGAGCGACCTGCATGCGCTGTCCGAACGAATCCGCGGGATCGACGGCGTCAGCGGCTTGGAATCCTGGGCTCATCTCGAGGTGTTCAAGGAGCACTACGCCCGCAGCCTGGACGTACGCGGGTAACGTCCAAGTCATTGACCCACTTGGTCGGACGCGCTAACCTCGGTCAAGTCATTGACCCACTTACCTGAGGTGGCACACATGTCCGATTCCGGGCGCAAGGTAGACATCGTCGCTGCGGCGATCGAGGAGGCGATATCGACCGGTCGATGGCCCGTCGGATCAAAACTCCCGCCGGAGACCGCACTGGTCGAGGAATTGGGAGTTGCCCGGAACACCATGCGCGAAGCGGTACGGGCTCTTGCACACGCCGGAGTTCTGTCCGTCCGTCACGGTGGCGGCGTGTACGTCATGGCGGCGTCGCCGGTCGAAGGACTACTCGGGCGCCGACTCGCCAGAAGCGACGTTCTCGACGTACTGAGCCTGCGACGCGGACTCGAGGTCGAAGCCGCGCGCCTCGCAGCGCAGCACCGCACCCCCGAAGATCTCGCGCGGATACACGCCACCTGGAACGCCCACCCCGGACACGTCGGCGGCTTCACTGTCGAAGCCGGCATGGCCCTGCACCTTTCGATCGTCGAGGCGTCCCACAATTCCGCACTGATCGACGTCTACCGGGGAGTCCTTGCCGCCGTCACGGATTCAC
>NZ_JBEOXI010000734.1:0-1594 GCF_040296465.1 Streptomyces sp. NPDC002130 | reverse complement strand
GGACGAGTTGTCGGATCTGCTCGACACCGTTGCCAGGTCCACTCTGCCGGAGCGGAGGCTGTTCGCGGAGGAGACCCCCGATCAGTGGAACGCAGTTCAAGTAGATACGCGCACTTTCAGCCGGGCGGTTCGACGGACGCATCTCCCGGTAGTCCTAGGTCCAGTACATCGTTCGCCCTGGGGGTATCGCACCAAAGGAGGATCTATTTTTTCATCCACACAGGGAACGCTTCTACGATCCACTCCTCGCCGGCCTTCCAATACCATTTCGACGCGATGCCTCCACCTCGCTCCGTGGTGATCCAGTTGGCCGGCGTCTTATTTATCGTCGTTCATGGTCGATTCTCTTTGTCGTTCTCGTGGCCTACGTCCATCCAGATCAACGTGGGTCCGGTCGGCCTCTTCGATTTCGCATGCCCCCCCCCGAACGACATCGACCACCTTGACGTCGCAAAACCGTTGCCATTCAGCATATCCCGAGAGGAATCATCATGACCGGCACAGCAAATGCTCCTGTAGAGCATCAAATCGAGACTTCACCTGGACGTCGATCGGCGCGCCGTAGAGCCCTGATTGCCGGCGCGACAGGCAACATCGTCGAATGGTTCGATTTCACAATCTACGGTTTCACTGCCGCAGTTCTCGCGACAGTGTTCTTCCCTCCGGAGTTCGGCAGTGGCGCACTGCTTGCCACCTTCGCTCTTTACGGAGTCGCATTCTTGGCCAGACCTGCCGGCGGCATATTCTTCGGAAGACTGGGTGACCGCCTCGGCCGACGGAGGTCACTGTCCCTGGCAATTACGCTCATGGGCTGCTCGACGGCGGCAATCGGTCTCCTACCGACGTACGCTTCGATCGGTGTTGCCGCACCGCTGTTGCTGCTGCTGTGCCGATTGGTTCAAGGATTCTCGGCCGGGGGCGAATACACCGGAGCTGCCACCTTCGTCGTCGAGCATGCGCCGTCCCACCGCCGAGGCTTGTACGCAGGGATAATCAGCTCTTCGTCATTCGTCGGCAGCATCTTGGCCACGGTCACAGTCTTGTCATTCAGCTTGGTCGGCGCTGAGCACTTCGCCGACGGAGGATGGCGCTGGCCGTTCATCATCGGAGGCGTTGTCGCCATGGTGGGTCTGTTCATGAGGCTTGCCGTCGAGGAGACTCCGGCGTTCAAGGAAATGCAAGAAAACGATTCCCTTCCCACTCGCCCACTCGCAGATCTGTTCCGCAATCACTGGCGGACTCTGCTCACGTCCTTCGTGTATTTCGCCTCGCTCGGTGTCGTTACAGAATGCGTCAACTCGACGGTGGATCGGCAACCATTCGATCGTCACCCGGTCGCGGTACTTCGGTGACTCTGACGTTGAGCTTGCCCGCAGCGGTGATGGCGTGACCAGACCGGACGGACGAGATGTCCGCGATCTTCTCGGCATGCACAGCCGTGCTGCTCGATTCATGGCTGCATGCTTCGCTCTCACCTGCGTGATCTCGGTCGCGTACACCTCCTCCGACGTCCGCTCGACTACGCCGCCAGCCCCGACCTGGCCAGCCGCTCCCAGCAGATAGCCGTGGCCGAGAGAATCCTCGCCGACCAGGG
>NZ_JBEOXI010000733.1:0-1595 GCF_040296465.1 Streptomyces sp. NPDC002130 | reverse complement strand
GGTCGTCAGCCCGGGACTGGAGGCCACGGCGGCCGGCGAATCGTCGAAGCCGCCGAGGGCCACGTCCTGCGGCACCCGCCGATGCGGACCGACGCGCCCGGCCGACCTACACCCTCATCTGGGAAGAGCCTCTTTCGACACCGCATCGCTGAGCACCGACTCGCTCGAGGAACTGAATCTCGGCAAGATCAGCGAACTGCTCAAGCTCGGCATCACCGCCGTCTCTTTCATCACCGCACTGAACTCGCTCAGCTGAGCGAACATTCGGGCTGACGCCGAACCGAAAACCTGTCGAGGTATGAGTTCGCCACGAGATGCTCCCTGCGCGTTGGGACCGAACTCCACGGCCCTACGTGTAGGGAGCAGTTCAGTTTTTGAGTAGATAGATCTCAGGGGAGCGGAAGCGGTCATTCCTGATCCCGGTCCATCGGCGCCGGCAATAGGAATACGTAATATCCACGGTGAGAAGAAATTCAGCTTTCCGGTACGCATCACTGTCTAGGCTGAGACGTGTGATTGTGGGCGAACAAGTCTCGCGGCGAACACCTTCCGGCCGGACTGAATCTCGGGGTCAACAGCCTTCGGGACCACCGTCGGCGATGATGAAAGCGTCGAGGACGACGACGATCCCAACCTCTGCGATCAACAGGATGCCGAGCACCTTGCCCGACAATTCGATATGACGAAATCCGAGGACTGCGACCAGAGCCAACAAGGCGAGCGAGAAGATCCACCACGGCACCTCCGGACCACCGTAGGAGGTGATCAACGAACTCATTGCCGGGCCGAGGTAGCCGTAAACGGCCAATTGCACTGTGCTGTAACTGACAAGCGCCAACATCGCACTGCCAACGCCGGCACCACGGCCGAGACCATGTCCGATGTAGAGATAGAACGCGCCGGTTCCCGGGATGTAACGCGACATCGCGGTGAATCCGACTGCGAAGAGCAGAAGCACACCGGTTGTCACGGCGAAGGTCATCGGGAAGCCTGCACCGTTACCTCCGGAAATGCCCAGCGGCACAAGCCCACTGATCACAGTCAGGGGAGCGGCCGCGGCAACGACCATAAGGACTATCGAACCGGTACCCAGCGAGCCTCGAAGAGTTCGGTCATCGCCGGATGCATCGCGTGAAGCATTGACGGAAGTATGGGTCATACCGGCGATGTTAGAACCATTGAAGTCGATTCGGGACCCAATTCACAAAACTTTTACTTGCGAAAAACGGGACGAACCGTCCGTTCGTCGCGCCCCCGTCAGCCTTCTTCCTGCAGCGCCAAGCGTTTGAGCTCGTCTTTTGCGTGCAGAATGTGACGTTCCATCGCTTCCGCCGCGCGAGCGCTGTCGCCCCGCTTGATCGCCTCGAAGATCTCCTTGTGCTCCACCCTCGAAGCCTCGACCTGGTCTTCGAACACGAGATGATCGACGGGGACGAACATTTCGCCGCGAGCCTCGACCACAGCAGCCTCCAACCTGCTGTTTCCCGCCGCTCTGGCGATACCGCCGTGGAACCTGGCGTCACAAGCCCGGAACGATCCCCGACTTCCGGAAACCCCCAATTGCTCAATGGATTCGAGCAACTCGAGAAGATGAC
>NZ_JBEOXI010000732.1:0-1601 GCF_040296465.1 Streptomyces sp. NPDC002130 | reverse complement strand
GTCGACCCCGAGATCGGCCTGATGGACACGCTGCCCACGTTCCGCCGCACGCTCCACCGGGCGGGCCTGGAGGAGCACGTCGTGGCGCTGGTCGGAGATCGGCTGCGAGAGCGTCGGGCATGCGGGAGTTACGCGTCATGATGCGCAGCGCGGCCTCGTTGGGAACTCCCTGGTCCCACAGTTTGATCGGCGGAACCATCAGTCCCTCTTCGTACACCGTGGTGGCACCGGACGGCATGGAGCCAGGGCAGCAACCGCCGATGTCGTCGTGGTGACCGAATGCCTGAACGAACGCAACAACTTTCGGCTCGGCATCGGGAGTGACGCGGGCGAAGACAGGCACCGTGACGCACAGGTCGGGGAGGTGGCCGATGCCACCTTCGGACAGGTAGACGTCGTTGTGGAAGTACACGTCTCCCGGCTTCATCGTCTCGAGCGGGAAGTCCCGGGCGATCGGATGGACCAGCGCGGAATACGAACGGCCCGTGAGCTTGCGGAGGTTCCGGTCGTGAATACCCGCGCGGAAGTCGTGAGCGTCACGGATCATCGGTGAGCGCGAGGTGCGCGAAATGGAGGTCTCGACCTCCATTTCCACGCTGGCGAGGTAACCGGCGACGATCTCGACCAGAATCGGATCAGGTGACGCGCCGTCGGTAGCGGTGAGTCGGTACGGCTTGGCCGCGGTGGCAGCAGCAGCATCGAGAATGGCGGTCATCACTTCACTCCGTTCGAGTCGGAAGACTTCGAGATACGGATGTTCCCGAAGGTGTCGATACGTGCCGAGAATCCGGGATGGATCGGGACAGTCGAGCTGAACTCCTCGATCACGGCCGGTCCTTCGATGACGTCACCCGCACCGAGCAGCGTGCGGTCGTAGGTAGCCGTTTCGACCCAGCTGTCGAAATACGATTGACGCGAACCGGTTAGAGCCGAGTCGGCGCCGGTGCCGGCGGGGATTTCCTTGAGCGTCGGACGCTTGATCGGGCCGATGCCACTCACGCGCAGGTTGACCCACTCGACGTGCTGCGACGGGTCTCCCCGGAAGTCGTAGCCGTACAGTTCGCGGTGCGCCTGGTGGAACGCCTCGGCCGCGTCGTCCATGATCTGCGCCGTGACGGTACCTTCCGCCACCGGGACGCGAACCTCGAAGGCCTGACCGAGGTAACGTAGATCCGCAGTACGGGAGTACTTGCGCTGCGTCTCGTCGAATCCTTCTTCGGCGAGCGCGATCTCGGCTTCGCCGGCCAGCGCGTCGAACTGGCTCTGCAGGTCTTCTGCCTTCAACCGGTCGTGACGACTCACATGCGTCTGGACGTAGTCGTTGCGGACATCGACCGTCAGCAGACCGAACGCGGAGACGTTACCCGGATTGAGCGGGACAAGAACGTCTTTCAGTCCCAGAATGTCGACGAGACGGCAGGCGAGCAGGGAGCCGGAGCCGCCGAACGTCACGAGGGTGAAGTCACGAACGTCGAGGCCACGCTTGACCGTGATCTGACGCAGGGCGTTGGCCTGGCGCCCTTCGGATTCCTCCTGATCGACCCCGACCTCAGGGTCCGCCGCGTCAACCAGCGGTTCGCGTCCATCTTCGGCGGCACGCC
>NZ_JBEOXI010000731.1:0-1601 GCF_040296465.1 Streptomyces sp. NPDC002130 | reverse complement strand
ACTCGGCGCGGGGGTGACGCCGGCTGCCCGTAGGGGGCGGCAGCGACTCAGCGCGGGCATCCCCTACGCCGGGCACTGCGCGAGGCGACTCGACGGGCGGTGCGGCTGAAAGACGTTATGGCACTGCATGAACCGTGGCCTGAGCCTAGTGAACGGGCCTTCGCGAAACGAAACGGATGCCGTGCGTGCATGTGGCGGCGACGCAAACGGGACTGCCCGACGGTCGTCGCCATCGGCAAAGCGCTCGGAATTACCTGACAGCAAACACTTTTCATTCACTCAGATGTCGAGTATCTAGGACGAAAGTAGACAACTATGGACTCAACTCGGACAGAGTTCGCACTCCGAACCGAGGTCGGCTCGATCTTCCCGATGCTGTTCAGCACCCTCGAGGAAGCCCAAGCCGCAGCCTGATCCAGCGAGCGAAGTCTCGCGGTCGTGACGCGGACCGTCACGGAATGGGAAGAGGTCTCGCAATGACGATCACCGTCACCGACCTGTTTTGCGGCGCAGGTGGATCGAGCACCGGCGCGACGCAAGTGCCCGGCGTCACGGTACGTATGGCGGCGAACCACTGGGAACTCGCGATCGAAACCCACAACACGAACCATCCGAACACAGATCACCAGTGTGCCGACCTTTCGCAGGTCGATCCTCGCCGGTTCCCTCGGACGACGATCCTGTGGGGTTCGCCCGAATGCACGAACCATTCTCAGGCGAAGGGCGTCAAACGAAACCTCGACTCGACGCCGGACTTGTTCGGGGAGACGTTGCCCGACGCGGCTGCCGAACGATCCCGCGCAACGATGTGGGACATTCCACGGTTCGCCGAACATCACCGATACGAAGCGATCATCACCGAGAACGTCGTCGACGCCGCGAAGTGGATCATGTTCCCCGCGTGGCTCCAAGCGATGGACCTCCTCGGATACAACCATCGGATCGTCTACATGAACTCGATGCACGCCCAGATCGGCGGACTTCCAGCTCCGCAATCCAGAGACAGGATGTACGTCGTGTTCTGGCTCAAGGGCAACCGCGCCCCGGACCTCGACAAGTGGACCCGACCGGAGGCGCACTGCTCGACCTGCGACGTCACCGTGACGGCAATCCAGGGCTGGAAGAAGTCAACGCAGTGGGGGCGCTACCGCTCGCAGTATCACTGGCGGTGCCCGAACGTGACGTGCCGCAACTCGATCGTCGAACCCCGTTGGCTCCCCGCTGCGTCGGCGATCGATTGGTCGATCATCGGGGAGCGAATCGGGGATAGAGCCAAGCCGTTGGCGCCGAAGACGTTGGCCCGGATCGAGGCCGGCTTGGCGAAGTACGCGGCACCATTCGTGCAACGTGCGTACACGCCGCGAAGCAACCTTGCGCAGATGTCGACGAGCACTGACGCCCACTTGCCGACGTTGACTGCATCAACCGTGCCAGCGCTGCTCGTGCCAGTGGAGGGCCGTGACGGGAAGCAAGCACGGTCCGCAGTCGACCCGCTTCGTACGATGACAGCACGAAACGAAACTGCCGTCGCTTTCCTGTCGGTGATGCGCGGGCAGTCGGCGCCCGGCCGGGTCGTAGCCGGGCTTCGTCAGATACATACG
>NZ_JBEOXI010000730.1:0-1604 GCF_040296465.1 Streptomyces sp. NPDC002130 | reverse complement strand
ACGGTGACGTCCATCGGGCTGAACTGAACATTGCTGATCTCGACCACCACGTCGGGGACGGGATCTTCTGTGCCGCAAGACGAAACATACGTTGCTGTGACGGCGAGGACGAAGCCGGCGATCCACCTCCTCACTATTGAACGATCACGGTGCCCACCATCATCGGGTGGGGCGTGCAGTGGTAGGTGAAGGTGCCGGTGTCGTCGAACGTGTACGAGAAGGTTCCCTCGGTGAGCAACTCGCTCTTCAGTTTCCCGTCGAGATCACCGTTGCCGACCACGTCGTGGGGGAGTCCGCTGTCGTCGAACTTCCATTCGACGGTCTGCCCCTTCTCGATGGTGACCGATGTTGGTGTGTACGCCATGTTCTTCACCTCGATCACGACGGCAGGTTCGTCAGACGACGCACCGGCGTCACTACTGCAGGCGGTGAGGCTCAATGCCGCGCAGGCTGCGAGGAAAGCGGGAACGAGTTTCTTCATGAGGTGTTCTCTCCATTCTTCGACTTGTCAGCGGACGTAACGCAGATTTGCCGTCATGCCTGCTTCGAAGTGGTAGGCGTTGTGGCAGTGGAACATCCACTCGCCGGGGTTGTCGGCGTCGAACTCGATGGCAAGCTCGGTGCCGGGTAGGACGTTCACGGTGTCGCGGCGAAGCCCGCCGTAATCCGGTACCGCAAAGGTGTGGCCGTGGGTATGCATGGGATGCCACATCGTGGACGTGTTCTTCATCGTGATGCGGACCCGTTCACCCTGTTTCATGACGAGCTTGCCCGCATCGGCTCCCGCCATTCCCCACACGTATCGATCGCCGGCCTGGATCAACTCGATGTGGTAGTCGCGATCAGGCGTCTTCGTCTCGAGCCGTGCGGATTCCGTTGGCCGGAGTTCGCTTTCGGTTACCAGCCGCCCGGCCAGTTCCGAGAGGTTTCCGCCCACATCCGGATTCGCCAGCGCCAACGCGTCGGTGCTGCGTAGGACGGTCGACGCATAACCATCTCGGCCCTCGACCTTCGCTACCACCGGCCATGTTCCCGACTTCACCGTCACCAGTACGTCGTAGCGTTGGGCCATGCCGACGATGATGGTGTCGGCAGGAGTTGGCTCCACGTCGTAGCCGTCGGTAGCGACGATTGTCATCTCGTGACCGGCCACAGCGAACCGGTACGGAGTTTCGGCCGCTGCGTTGATGATTCGTAGTCGCAGGGTCGAACCGGGCGCTGCAGTGACGACAGCAGGATCATCGGGTGGCCGCCCGTTGATCAAGTGCAGCGGATACGCGATGTGTTGAGTCATCCCGCCGAGTGGTTCGGAAGAACCGTGTCCGCCGCTCACCAACTGCTGCGCGACGGACATGTCGGCTTCCGAGTGTTCCGCCGGAGTTGTTGCCCCACCGCCGTGTCCGCCGTGCCCGCCCGAAATTGCCGGGTTCAGGGCCATCAGGACGGAATCCGGGTTGGTTCCCAATCCGTCGAGCCAGTCGTCGAGCACCAGGACGGCATCGACGTCGGCCCCGGTGGTGTCGTTCGGATCCTCGACGATCATGGCGCCGAAGAGCCCCCGATCGGCCTGTAATCCGCTGTGCGAGTGGTACCAGTACGTTCCC
>NZ_JBEOXI010000729.1:0-1604 GCF_040296465.1 Streptomyces sp. NPDC002130 | reverse complement strand
GACCCGGCGCCCGGTGCGCGTCACAGCAGGGCGGCGGCCTCCTCGGGGGAGAGGCTGCCGCCTTCAGCGTACGCGCTCTCGTACGCCTGGAGAGGAGTGTTCGCGGGCATCGCGACGACGTCGAAGACTACTTCCGCTGCGCGAACTGCTTCTTCGGGGAACGACAGTGCATCGGCTTCAGCACCGCCGGACATTCCGATCGGGGTCGCATTGATCAGCACACCGGGACGAAGCGGACCGAGTTCGGCCTGCCAGTCGAAGCTGTACTGCTCGGCGAGCGCCGACCCTACTTCCTGGTTGCGGGCGATTACGGTGACGTCGGTGAATCCGGTGTCGCGTACCGCGGCGACGACTGCTTTTGCCATGCCGCCGCTGCCGGCGACAGCGACGGACAGGCTCGTGTCGACGTCGTTGTCACGCAGCAGATCGGCCACCGCCTGATAGTCGGTGTTGTAGGCGTGCAGCACTCCGGACTCGTTGACGATCGTGTTCACGGAGTCGATGGCGCTGGCCGAATCGTGCATGACGTCGATGTGCTCGATGACCTGTTCCTTGAACGGCATCGACACCCCGCAGCCTCGAATCCCGAGTGCTCGGATGCCGCCGATCGCGGCTGGCACGTCTTCGGTGGTGAAGGCTTTGTAGACGAAGTTCAGGCCCAATTCCTCGTAGAGGTAATTGTGAAACCTCGTGCCGATGTTGCTCGGTCGCCCGGAGAGCGACATGCACAGGAGCGTGTCCTTGTTGAGGTCGACGGTCATTGTCCCCACTCTAATCGCGAGTTCGGCGTAGTTCTTGATAGACGAGTGCACCCATCCGGATGTCCCGCAGCGCCGAATGTCGGGTATCCGATCGAAGCACCACTCGCACCGACAGAGCCGAGACGACATGGTCACACAGAACATCGACGAGCACCCGAGCACCGAATCTCGTCCACCGCGTCGTAGATGGGCTGCTCACGCGATCTCCGGGGTCTTGGCCGCGGCTGTCGTCCTGGGCGTCGGTGAACTGGTGGCGCTGCCGATCAACCCGGACGCGTCGCCCTTCTACGCAGTCGGTGCAACCACCGTCGACCGAACCCCGGCGTGGGCTCGCGAGTTCGCGATCGACACCTTCGGCACCAATGACAAGCCGGCGCTGTTCATCGGAATGTCGATATTGATCGTTCTGCTCGGTGCGGTGGCCGGGCTGTTGGAACGGCGACGCCGCCCGATCGGCAGTGTCATCCTCGTTCTTCTGGGCGCGGTTGGTGTGTATGCGGCGATGCAGCGCCCGACTGCCGATGCGATGTACGTGTTCCCGACGCTGGTCGGTGTGGTGGCGGGCGTCGCAACACTGCGTTTGCTGATCACACAGCTGGAGGTGCCGCTCGCGCCGGGCGTCGCCGACTCGTGGTTGCCTCGTCGTCAGTTCCTTCTGCTGGCAGGTGCGGCGTTGGCAGTGGCTGCGGCAGCGGGTGCCGCCGGGAAGTTCGTGGGGCAGAGAATCGCTGGAGCAGTCGCGAATCGTGAAGATTTCGTCGTGCCCACCGCCGCTGACCCGGCGCCGCCGATTCCGGCGGGTGCGGACATCACGATTGCGGGTGCGTCGACGTACATCACGCC
>NZ_JBEOXI010000728.1:0-1605 GCF_040296465.1 Streptomyces sp. NPDC002130 | reverse complement strand
ACCGGCTCCAAGGATCTCGTAGTCAAGGATGCGTATGTCCCCGATTACCGCGTCATGGACTGCGACGAGGTCATCGACGGCACGGCAGTGCGCAAGTACGGGCGCACCGAGACGCTGTACCTGATGCCGTGGTCGAACATGTTCCCCCTCGGCATCACTGCCGCCACGATCGGGATCTGCGAGGGAATGCTCTTCCACGCCAACGAGTACCAGGCCGATCGCATCAACGCGCAGGGCACGGCGGTCAAGGACGACCCGTACACCTTGTTTGCCATCGGTCAGGCAACTGCCGACATCCGGGCTGCCCGCGACACCCTGCTTGCCAACGTCGACCGCATGTGGGATCGGGTGGACGCCGGTAAGGAAGTGACCTTCGAGCAGCGCGCCGAGGGACGTCAGACTCAGGTGCAGGCCGCCTGGCGCGCAATCAATGCAATCGATCAGGTCTACCCGCGTTGCGGTGGCAACGCACTACGGATGGACAAGCCGCTCCAGCGATTCTGGCGCGACGCTCACGCGGGGCAGCACCACGCAATTCACGTGCCGGGCACCGTATTCCACGCCGCCTCACTGAGCCGTCTCGGCGCAGATCCGCAGGGTCCGCTGCGGGCGATGATCTGATCAGACTTCGACACGAGAAATCGACAGGAACAGAACACGATGACACACACCGACATCAAGGGACTTGGCTACGTCAAGATCTCGACCAACGACATGGCACGTTGGCGCACTTTCGCTTTCGATGTTCTCGGCTTCGCCAAGGGCAGTGGGCCGGACGAGAACGCCCTCTACCTACGACTCGACGAGCGTGCTGCTCGCATCGTCGTCGTCGAGGGTGAGCGCGACGAGATCGTCAACATCGGTTGGGAGGTCGCCGACCACGCCGCACTGCGCCGCGTTCAGGAGGCCCTCGAGAAGAACGGCACCGAGGTCGAGCAGCTTTCGCTTGCCGAAGCAGATGCTCGACGGGTCGAAGAGGTCATCGCCTTCACCGATCCCGGTGGAGCAGCCATCGAGGTCTTCCACGGAGCGATCCTCGACCACAGCCCCGTGGTGACACCCTTCGGTGCTCGATTCGTCACCGGCTCACAGGGTCTCGGCCACGTCGTACTCCCGGTGATGGACAGTGCTGCGAGCTTCGACTTCTACACCGAGGTGCTCGGCTTCTACCCACGCGGCGCGTTCCGTCTGCCGGCACCGCCCGAATTCGGGCCGCTGCGAATCCGTTTCATGGGCGTCAACGAGCGTCACCACAGCTTGGCCCTGTGCCCGGCACCGCACGGCGGCGCACCCGGCCTGATTCACATCATGGTCGAGGTGGACACCCTCGACGCCGTCGGCCAGGCTCTCGACCGAGTGATGAAGGACGGATTCTCCGTGTCGTCGACCCTGGGTCGTCACACCAACGACAAGATGATCTCCTTCTACGTCCGCGCACCCGGCGGCTGGGACATCGAGTTCGGCACCGAGGGCGCGAAGGTGGATCAGGACTCGTACTCCTCCGAGGAGATCACCGCTGACAGCTACTGGGGCCACGACTGGTCCGACAGCCCGAAGACCACCTTCGGCATCGTGGACTCGGTCGTCGAGGGCAAGAACGTCGCC